>JAEUHO010000342.1 GCA_016795345.1 Planctomycetia bacterium
CGCCCGCGTCGGCCGTGCGCTCCACCACGACGTCGTCGCCCCAGCGCACGGTCTGGAAGAGCGTGCGGAGGTCGTGGTAGCCGTCGGGGCGGCGCCCGACGACCTCGAGGTAGAGGTTCACCTTGGCGCGGGCGACGGCGCGCACGGGACGGCCCTCCTCGACGGCCTGGGCCGCGTCAGGCCTTGCGGCGGCGCGACGGGCGGGCGGACGGCGACGCGGGCGGCGGGGTCCCCGCGACGCCCGGCGGCAGGATCTCGGCCGGGAAGCCGCCGGTGACGCGGTTCTGCGCGTCGAGGAACAGCACCTTGGGGCGGTGCGCGCGGGCCTCGCGGTCGTCCATGAGGCCGAACGCCGCGATGATGACCGTGTCGCCGACGTGCACGTGGCGCGCGCAGCCGCCGTTCATGCAGATCACGCCGGAGCCGGCCTCGCCCTCGAACGCGTAGGTCTCGAAGCGCGCGCCGTTGTTGTTGTTGATCACCAGCACCTTCTCGTTCGGGAGGATGTCCACCCGGGCGAGGAGGTCGGCGTCGATGGTCACGCTCCCGACGTAGTGGAGGTCGGCCTCCGTGACGCGGGCGTGGTGGAGCTTCGACTTGAGCATGCTGCGCAACATGGGCCGTCGATGCTACCCCCCACCCGGCGGCGGGCTACCTCGCGCCCGAAAGCCAGGCCTGCCAGGCCCGGACGGCGGCGGCCCGCTGGTCCGGGGCGCCGTCGGGCTCGAAGCCCCGCGCCGAGCCGGCCAGGCGGACGAGCCCGCGGAGCGCGGTGGCGCGCACGACGCTCTCGGGGTCCTCGAGGGCGGCCACGAGCCCGCGCCGCACGTCGGGGGTCTCGCGCCCGGTGAGCGCGTCGGCGATGGCGGCGCGGACGCCGACGTCGGGGTCGCGGGACGGGCCGGCGAGCCGCGGCGCGAGCACGGCGTCGGCCCGCGCCGTCTCCTCGCGCGCGAGCGCGAGCGCGAGGGCCTCGCGCACCGTCGGCACGGGGTCGCCCGCGAGGCGGGCGGCGAGGGCGTCGAAGAGGCGCGGGTCGGCGGCGGCGAGGTCGACGAGCCACGGCCGCTGGTAGGCCTGCGCGGCCTTGCGGCGCACGCCCTCGTCGGCGTCCTCGAGGAGGGCGCGCAGGAGCGCCTCGGCCTCGGGCGTCTCGAACGAGGCCGCGGTCCAGGCGACCTCCTTGCGCGTGTCGGGCTCGGGGCTGCGGGCGAGCGACGCGAGGTCGGCCGCCGTCCGCGCGCGGCGCACCACGCGCACCTCGGTCCGCTGCCGCAGCTGGCGCACGGGCTTGCTCGACGCGGACGCGGGGTCGGCGGCGACGAGCGCCTCGACGACGGCGAGGGCCCGGTCCGGCGCGCCGGCCTCGAGGTGGAGCGCGACGAGGTCCTCGGCCGCGGCGAGCGTGTCGGGGCGGCGGTCGAGGACGCGGACGAGGTCCTCGCGGGCGCCGAGCGCGTCGCCGAGGAGCCGGCGGAGGTTGCCGCGGAAGTAGAGCGTGCGCACGTCGAACGGGTCGAGCGCGCGGGCCTCGACGATGGACGCGAGGGCCTCGGCGTGGCGGCGCGCGGCCTCGTAGACGACGAAGCGCCCCGCGTGGACCCACGCGCACGGGCCCTCGTCGGCCTCGATCAGCGCGAGGTCGGCGGCCGCGGTGTCGGCCTCGTCGCGGCTCCACGACGACTCGGTGGTGCGGACGAACCGCTCGACGGCGAGGACCGGCGCGGCGGCCGACGATCGCCGGAGCAGCGTGCCCGCGACGCCGCGGCGGGCCGCGTCGCGGGCCGCGCTGCCGGCGAGGTAGGTGGCGAGGCCCTGGTAGAAGGTGAGGAGCGGGCGCTCCTGCCCCGGCCCCGCGCGCGCCGCGACGAGCTCGGCGGCCCGCGCCGGGTCGTCGTGGGCGAGCGGCGCGAGGTCGGCTGCCAGGGCCTCGCCGGCGCGCGCGGCCGCGCCGTCGCGCCAGGCCGCGAGGTCGCCCGCGCGGCCCTTCGGCGCGACGATCACGTACCGGAGCTTCCCGAGCCACGCCGCGGGCATCGCGTCGGGGCGTTCGGCGTCGGGCTCGTCGAGGACGAGGAGGTCCGTGGCGGGGTCGAAGCC
>JAEUHO010000363.1 GCA_016795345.1 Planctomycetia bacterium
TCCCGCCCACCCACGCGCGGTACGTGCGCCTCGCCTACCTCGACCGCCACCCCGAGACCGTGGACTACCCGCCCGCGTTCGCGTTCACGACCGAGCTCGAGGTCTACGCGACGCGGTGAGGCGCCGTCAGCGCTTGCCGGCGAACTTGTAGCCCGTGCCGCGGACGGTCTGGATCCAGACCGGGGCCGCGATGTCCTTCTCCATCTTCTGGCGGAGCTTGTTGATGAAGTTGTCGATGGTGCGCGGCGTGCCGTCGTAGTCGAAGCCCCAGACCTTGTTGAGGATCTGGTCGCGCGACAGCACGCGGCCGCGGCTCTGGATCAGGAGCTTGAGCAGCGCGAACTCGCGCGACGTGCACTCCTGCGCGACGCCGTCCACCTTCAGCACCTGGCCCCCGAAGTCGATGAACAGGTTCCCCTCCTGGAACACGTCGACCTCGCCCTCCGACGTGCGCTTGCGGCGGAGCGCCGCCTTCACGCGCGCCGTGAGCTCGCGGATCGAGAAGGGCTTCGTGACGTAGTCGTCGGCGCCGAGCTCGAGGCCGAGCACCTTGTCGCCCTCGTCGCCCTTCGCCGAGAGGATCACGATCGGGATCGACGGGTCGTGCTTGCGGATCGTCTTGCAGACCTCGAAACCGTTGAGCCGCGGCAGCATCAGGTCGAGCAGCACGAGGTCGGGCTTCTTGTCGAAGGCCCGCTGGATCGCCTCCTCGCCGTCGCGGGCGACGTCGACCGTGTAGCCCTCGAACCCGAGGCTGCGCTGCAGCCCCAGCCGGATCGACGGGTCGTCCTCCACCACCAGGATGCGCGCCCCCATCAGTTCGCTCCCCGGGCCGCGACGGGCCCCGCCGTTCGACTCGATGCCTCGCGCGGGCCGGCGGGCGCGGGCGGCGGCGCCGACGGCCGACCCTTCGCCGCCGGGAACCGCAGCCGGAACGTCGTGCCGACGCCCGGCGCCCCCTCCACCCGGATCCGCCCGCGGTGCGCGCGCACGATCGTCCGCACGAGCGCCAGCCCCAGCCCCGTGCCCGGCACGTCCCGCGTGAGGAACGAGTCGGCCCGGTAGAACATGTCGAAGACGCGGCCGCGCTCGCGCCGCGCGATGCCGATGCCGTCGTCGGCGACGACGAGCTCGACCCCGCGGCGGCCCGCGCGCCGCGTCGTCACGCGCACGTGGGCGGCGTCGCCGCGGCGGTACTTCCAGGCGTTCGACAGCAGGTTGGTCACCGCGTCGTCCACCGCGTCCGCGTCGAGGGCGACCGGCGGCAGGTCGGCCGCGAGCCCCACCTCGAGGCGGAGCCCGGGGCTCTTCTCGAGGCGGCGGAACCGCTCGCACGCCGACCGCACGGGCCCGTTCAGGTCGCCCGCGACGAGCGTGTACGAGTCGGCGCCGGCCTCGCGGCGCGCGACGTCGATCATGCGGCCCACGATCCGCTGCAGCCGCTCCGACTCCTGGCCCACGACGTCGTAGGCCTCGCGCTTCTCGTCGTCGGAGAGGTGCCCGTCGCGGAGCATCTCGGTGAACATCGAGATGCTCGTCAGCGGCGTCTTGAGCTCGTGGGAGAGGTTGCTCACGAAGTCGGTCTTGAGCCGCGCGAGCGTCACCTCGCGGCGCAGGATGCGGACGAGGACGACGCCGGCCGACGTGACGCCGAAGGCCGCGAGGCCGAGGATCGTCCAATAGAACGTCTCGCGGGGGCCCGTGCCGCCCTCGGGGCCGCGGACGGCCGGGACCGGGACGACGACGTCGAGCGCCGGGTCGAAGTCGCCGCGGCGCAGCGCGAGGCGCACGGCGCCGTCGTCGCGCTCGACCGGCGTCTCGCGCGGCACGACCCGCACCGCCGGCCCGCCGGCCGCCGGGCCCGACGGTCCCTCGAGGAGCGCCGCCAGCGCCCGCCGGTCGAGCCGGACCAGCAGGCACTCCGGGCGCGCGTCGCCGCGGACCGACGGCAGCGGCGCCAGCCCGACGACCACGACCTCGGGACCGGGCTCGGGCAGCGGGAACACGCGCGCGGGCGCGGGGTGCGCCGCCGCGTCGCGCGCGATGGGCAGCGCGTAGTCGCGGATCCGCGCCAGCCCGCCGCGCGCGCGGTCGAGCGCGGCGAGCGTCGCCGCCAGGGCCTCGCGTCCCGGCGCCGCGGCCAGCTTCGCGAGGTCCGCGCGCACGTAGGCGAACGGCATCCGCGCGGCCGCCGGCCGGTCGTTCACGGCCGCGGTCTCGTACGCGAGCGTCGCGGCCTCCTCCAGCGCCGCCGCCGTCGCGCCGGGCGCGGCCGCGACGTCGAGCGCCAGCTGCAGCGCCTCCGCGACCGCCGTGCCGTAGCCGTCCTCGGTCGCGAACGGGAACTCCCGCACGAGCCGGCGGCGCGCCTCGGCGACCATGGGGTCGGCGCGCCCCGGACCGGCGAGGATCTTCTGGAGCCGGGCGAGCTCGCCGCGGTCCATCCGCGCCTCCTCCGTCGCGATGACGTCGGGCGGCACGTGCAGCAGCGTCCCGTCCGCCGAACGGACGCGCCCCTCGGCGTCCACGCGGAACACGTCGAGGAACGTGCGGTACCAGTCGCTCGGCGCCTGGTTGCGCAGGCCGCCGCGGTTCTTCGCGACCGACGCCGCGGCCTCGAGCGCCGCGAGCACGCCCGTGCGCGCCAGCGTGAGCGTGCGCGTCGCCTGGTCCTGCGCCTGCGAGCGCGCGGCCTCGCGCGCGAGGCGCACGCCCTCCTCGCGGTCGCCCGCGATGGCGGAGAGGCCCAGGAACGCCACCACGATGACCTGGAGGAGGACCACCAGGATCACCACGGCGGCGGTCTTGTGACCGCGGGAGAGCCCTCGGACGTCGCTCATGACGGGAATCGGCCCCCCGGGCCGACCCGGTCATCGTACTCGTCCCCCGGTCACCGGGGGATCACGAAGGGTCCGGGCGCAGCTCCCGGAGGTGGGCGACCGGCACGAACGCGCGGGTCCCGTCGGCCGCCTCCACCTCGACCCCTCGATCGAGGTCCACGGACCGCAGGATCCCGCGCCGCGCCGCGTCGCCGACGAGGAACCGCACGGGTTCGTCGAGGAGCGCGAGGCGGCTGCGGTAGGCCTCGACGAGGGCGGAGCGACCCGGCGGGGACGCAAGGCCCGCGAGCCGGCGGGCGAGGCCCGTGAGGAAGGCGACGAGGAGGTCCTCGCGATGGACGGGGCGCGACGCGTGCAGGGCGAGGGCCGTCGTCGCCGCGGTCACGTCGTCGGGCAGGCCCGCCGGCACGCCCTCGACGTTGACGCCGACGCCCACGACCACCCCCACGACGTCGTCCGGGCCTCGCGTCACCACGCCGCTGGTCTCGAGCAGGATCCCCGCGACCTTCCGCCGCGCGATCCACAGGTCGTTGGGCCACTTCACCTGCACCGCCACGCCGGTGCGGGCCGTGATCGCGTCCGCGAGCGCGACCGCGGTCGCGACGACCAACGGGCCCGGCAGGTCGCGCACGGGGACGTTCACGACGAGGGACGCGTAGAGGCCGCCGCGCGGCGAGGCGAACCGGTTGCCGCCGCGCCCGCGCCCGGCGGTCTGGCGTTCGGCCACGACCACGCAGCGCGTCTCGCCCGCGTCGCGACGCGCGGCGGCCTCGTCGTTGGTCGACCCGACCTCGTCGTACGCGGTGACGGCCCATCCGCTGCGACGCGCGACGTCGGCGGCGAACGCGATCAGCGGGGTCGACATCGGCGCGGGGGCTCCCCCCCGCGGCAGGTCACGGACGGACGGCGCCGTGCGGGGGCGGGGCCGAGGTCGGCGGCGTCGGGAGCGCGCCGCGACGCCCCAGGATCTTGGCGAGGTCCGCCGCCACCAAGGGCTGCACGGTCACCCCGAACCCGCTCGCGATCAAGGTCGCGCCGATGAACTGGCCCCAGTAGCCGCTCTCGGCGCCGAGGAGATAGACGTCGAGGGTGCGGAGGACCGCGTCGAGGGTGAGCCAGCCGGCCCCGACGAGCATCACGAGGTGGCCCCCGGACTTGGCCCGCCGCCACACCCAGAAGGCGAGGACCGCGAGCGCCGCCCAGGGCAGGGCGAGGAGGAGGGCCGTGGCGTAGAACGTCGCGAGGACCATGGAGGCTCCATCGGCGCGGCCCGGGGGCCACGCTCCACCTCCCTTCATCGGCCGGGAGCGGGGCCCGGGCCAAGCCCCCGAGCCGAGCCCCCCGGCGCCCCCCGGGGCCAGGGGGGGCGCGACGAAACCGAAACGGGGCGGGGCGGGTTGAATGGGTGGCCCGTCCCTCCCCCGTTGGAGCCGCGGCCGCCGAGGCCCACCCGCCCATGACCGCATCCCCCCGTGTGCCCTCGCCCCTCGCCCGCGTCCTCGGCCGCCGGGGGCTCGTCGGCGGCGCGATCGCGGTCGCGGCGGTCGTGCTGGCGAGCGTGACCCGCCCGGCGGTCGCCGCCGACCCGGTCCTCGACTTCGCCTTCTTCCGCGAGCGGATCGAGCCGGTGCTCCAGAGCGTCTGCGCGGAGTGCCACGCCGGCAAGGGCCAGGGCAAGTTCGCGCTGATCGCGCGCGCGCCGGGGGTGAAGATCCCGGAGGCGGAGAGCAAGACGAACTTCGACACCGTCGCGAAGCTCGTGACGCCCGGCAAGCCCGACAAGAGCCCGTTCCTGCTGAAGCCCCTCGCGGTCGCCGACGGCGGCGTGGCCCACAAGGGCGGCGACAAGATCTTCAAGGGGACGCCCGCGCACAAGGCGTGGCTCGACTTCATCGGCGGGAGCAAGGGAAACCCCGCCCTCGCGGCGAGCGCCGCGAGCGCCGCGAGCGCGCCGGGCCAGCCCGACTTCGGCTACTTCGTCGCGCGGGTCGAGCCGGTGCTCCTCGGCGTCTGCTCGCAGTGCCACGCCGCGCCCGGCAAGGGCCAGTTCTCGCTCGTGGTCCGCGCGCCCGGCGTGCGGCTCACGACCGCCGATCACCGCGCCAACTTCGAGACCGTGCTGCGGTTGCTGACGCCCGGCAAGCCCGAGCGCTCGCCGTTCCTCCTGAAGCCGCTCGCCGAACGCGACGGCGGCGCGAAGCACCAGGGCGGCGACCGCATCAGCAAGGGCGACGCCAACCACACCGCGTGGACCGAGTTCATCAACGGCGTGAAGGGCCCGCCCCCGCCGGAGGACGCGGCCGCCGAGGAGGCGCTCCCCGCCATCGGCGACCAGGGCCTCGTGCTCCAGGTCGAGACGGGCACGATCCGGGGCGACGCGACGTTCTCGACGGTCGAGGGCGCGACGGGCACCGCGGCGGTGCCGGGCGCCGGCGGGGGCCGCGTGTCGCTCCGGTTCCGCGCCTCGCGGCGCTCGGACTACGCCCTGATGCTGCGCGCGGGCCCCGGCTTCCGCGGCGCGCGCGTCCGCGTGGACGGCGGCGACCCGCTCGACGTGCCGGCCAGCCCGGCGGGGTTCACCGAGGTCGCGCCGGTCGTCCCGCTCGACGGCGGCCGCCCGCTCGACGGCCGCGCCGGCAAGCTGACGCTCGAGGGCGAGGCCCTGGCCATGGACGGCCGCGAGGGCACCGCGCGGTTCCTCTCGCCCGCCGACCTCGCGCACACCCGCGTCGCCGCCGTCGTGTCGGTGCCCGGGCCCGACGAGACCGGCCGCGACGACGCCTGGCTGCTCTTCGACTGCCTCGACCACCAGAACGGCAAGTTCTTCGGCCTCTCCGACGGCGGCCGGCGGGTCGTCATGGGCGTGATCGAGGGCGGCCGACCGCGCATCGTGAAGAGCGCGGCCGCCCCCGTCGTCGGCGGCGCGACGCCCGTGCGGCTGACGGTGGACCTCGTGGACGGCCTGGCCGTCGGCCGCGTGGACGACAAGCCGCTGGTGTTCGTCAACTTCGACCGGGAGCTGGGCGCCGCGCGCTTCGGCTTCCAGACCCACGGGCTCGCCACGGTGCGCGAGCTCACGGCGTCGATGCGGACCGACGAGGTCCATCGCGCCAAGTTCTCGACCGGGGCCGTGTTCTCGCTGACGCGAGGCCCGCACGCCCTCGAGATCGAGCTCCTCCCCCAGGGCGCCCCGATCGACGCCGTCGTCGTCAAGGAAGTGGCGCCGTAGCCCCCCTTTCGCGCGATCGTCGCGCCCGAACCCGTCCGGAGCCCCGCCATGGCCCTCTCCCGCGTTCCCTCGCTCTCCCTCCTCGCCGTCGCGGCGCTCGTCGCGTTCGCGGGCGTCGCCCGCGCGGACGACCCGCCGATGAACCCGCCGGCTGCGCCCGGCGGGGGCGAGGCCCCGCGCAACTCGCGGTTCTTCGACACCTACGACGCCAACCAGGACGGCAAGGTCACGAAGGACGAGTACACCGGCGACCCCGGCGTGTTCGACGTCGTGGACACCGACAAGGACGGCGTCGTGACGCTCGCCGAGCTCGGGATGCCGGCGGACTACAAGCCCCGCCCGCTCCCGAAGCCCATGGACGAGAAGTCCGACGCCGGCCGCAGCGGCAACCTCGCGGAGCGCCTCGAGAAGTTCAAGCTGCAGCTCGCCGGGTGGGACGCGGACAAGGACGGGAAGGTCACGAAGGAGGAGTACAAGGGCAAGCTCCCGTTCGAGACGATGGACCGCAACAAGGACGGCGTGATCTCGATGGAGGACCTGCGCGGCGCCGGCAAGGGCGAGCCGGGCAAGGGCGAGCCGGGCAAGCCCGGTGCGCCGGGCGCGATGCCGAGCCCCGACGAGCTGCGCCAGCGGTTCAAGGACGCCGACAAGAACGGCGACGGCAAGGTCACCAAGGACGAGTTCCCCGGGCCGGCCGAGCGGTTCGCGATGCTCGACCGCGACCAGGACGGCGCGGTCACCGCCGACGAGATCGAGAGCGCGCTGAAGGACGGGATGAACGGCGAGGGCGGCCGCGGCAAGCGCATGTTCCAGCGGTTCGACAAGGACGGCGACGGCAAGGTCTCGCGGGCGGAGTTCCCGGGCGGCGACGAGGCCTTCAAGGCGATGGACAAGGACGGCGACGGCTTCGTCACCGCCGAGGAGGTCCCGTCGGTGCGGCCGGGCAAGGGCGAGAAGAAGCCCGAGCCGACCGGCGCGCCGGCGACGACGCCGGGCGAGGCGCCGATGAACCCGACGCCGCCGGCCGATGCCGCGCCGTCGGGCGGCCTCGGCACCCTCTTCAAGGCCCTCGACCGCGACCACGACGGCAAGCTCTCGCGCCCCGAGTTCCCGGGCACCGACGACGAGTGGCGTCGGCTCGACCGCAACGCGAACGGCTGGATCGAGGCCGACGAGGCCAAGTAGGCGGAACGCGCGCGGGCACGCGAGGCCCGGTGGCCGACACCGGGCCGACGCCTTCGACGGACGTCGGCGCGACCGGCGGGCGGCCGCAAGGGCCGCGCCCTACGGGTTCCCGCGACCCGCGACATCGTCGCGATCGACGGACACGCGTCGCGCCGGTCCGGGGACGGTCGCGCGCGCGGACACGCGAGGCCCGGTGGCCGACGCCGGGCCGACGCCTCTGACGGACGTCGGCGCGACCGGCGGGCGGCCGCAAGCGCCGCGTCCCCTACCGACGCGCGGCCCGCTCCGCGAGGCGCACCCACCGCTTCGTCAGGATCGACTCCGCGGCGTCGTGGACGGCCTGGCGGAGGAAGAACGGCGGCGCGACGGGGCTCCCGGCCACGATCACCTCCCGCACGAACGCCCCGGACGCGGTGGGCTCGACGATCGCGAGGCCGCGGAAGTACGACACCCGCTGGCGCGGCGCCGACTCGTCGAAGTCGTAGCGGAGGAGGTGGCGCCCGTCGGGCAGCGCCTCGGACGCCACCCGCAGCGTCCAACGGAAATCGTAGCGGAACGGGCCGCGACCGAGGTCCAGCATCGCGATCCGCAGGGTGCGCTCGCGGCGCGCGCCGTCGACGCGCGGCGCGACCTCGACGACCTCGTCCGCGGACAGGGCGGCCCGCTCGGCCTCGGGGTCGAGCGCCCTCGCGACGAACTCCGCCGGCGTGCCTTGGACGGGGAAGGCCATCCCGAACGCGAACGTCGTCGCGATGTCGCGGCGGCCCGCCTCGCGCGCCGCCGCGCGCGCCGCGCGTTCCGCGCTCGGCAGGTGCGCCGGCGCCGCGGTGCAGCGGCCGGGACCGTCCACGACGGGCAAGGGGAGGGCGAGCGCGAGCGCCGCGAGGTCCTCGACGCCGGCGAGGAACCGTGTGGGAGGCAGCGGCGCCGGCGGGTGGTCCGGCAGCACCGGCGGCGAGGGGCGACCGGACCCGACGGGCGGCGGGGTGGCGCTCGGCGCGCCGCCTTCCGCGCGGCGGGCGTCCGCCAGCGTGGCTGCGCCCGAACGCCGATGCGCGGGCGCGCAACCGCCGAGCACCGCGAGGGCGCACGCCGCCCACCCTGCCCACGCAACCCGCGCGGCTCGGGCCCGCCGTGCACGCGCGAGATGCCGACCCGATCGGCCCGGGCGGTCGTCGGGGAGGGGCGCGGGGGGCGTCACGTCGTCACGATACTCGCCGAGCGAGCGCAGCCCCGCGCCGGCCACCGGGCCTCGCGTACCTTCGCCCCCGACCGCACCCCAGATCGGAGCCCAGACCGGAGCCACCGCGTGCCGTGGGACGGCGCGTGCGTCCTACCCGCGAGGTCCCCCCGAGGGGCCCGCCCGCGATCAGCTCGCGAGCGAGCGCTCTTCCTCGGACGGCGCCGCACCGAAGGCGCGGATCTTCTCGACCTCGGCGTCCCAGCCGTCGGAGCACCGCACGGCGAGGAAGGCCCCGAAACACGCGTCGAGGTCGGCGTAGGCGCGGCGGACGCCGGCGAGCGACGCCGCGAGCCGCTCCTCGGACTGCTCGCCCTCGGGCTTCGGCGGCTTGACGCCGGAGAGGTCGAGGTCTTCGGCGCGGATCGTCATCGCGGTCTCTTCCTCGCCGCGGGCGAAGAGGACGCGGGCCGCCGTGACGACCTTGCCGTTGCGCAGCGCGACCTTGCCCTCGGCGCTCGCGCCCGGCATGCCCGCGCGCAGCGACGTCTTGCGGGCCGCGCCGCGCTCGCCGCGCAGCTCGAGGAACTCGTCCACGTGGACGAAGAACGCGTCGCCCGAGGCGTCGACGAACTCCGGCGACGTGCTGGCGCGCCACCACAACCACGTGACGAACTCGGGCCCGAGGAAGTCCATGCCCCCGCGCTCGTCCACCGGGCGGTCCTTCGGACGGATCATCGCAGCGCCTCCTCGGAACGGGTCGCCCGCGCCGCGATCACGCCGGGGAGCGCGACGGGGAGGCCGGCGTCCTGCGTGCGGCTGAAGTCGGTGCGGCGGACGGCGGCGAGCGCCTCGCTGCCGCCCTTGCCCTCGAGGAGCTCGAGCGCGCGGTGGAACGGCGTGAGCGCCGACAGCGACACGTCGAACGTGTCCGCGAACGCCGCGCGGAAGAGCTCGTTGGCGGGCTTGCCGAGGGCCCCGAACAACACGATCCCGTCCCGCGGGTACACGAGGACCGGGTGGACCTCCATGGTCGGGTTCGTGTTGCGCAGGAGCTCCTCGGTGAGCGCCTTGCGGATCTCGGCGCGCTCGTCGCGCGAGATCCTCCCGCCGGGCCGCTTCGCGCCCCGATCGGCCCCGGGGCCGGCGGCGCCCTGGCCATCCGCCGCGCGCTCCGCGTCCTTCTTCCGGCCGCGGAACTCGAGGTCCATCATCGCGCGGAGCAGGCGGCTGTTGACGCGGCGCTTGTCGACGCGGAGCGCGAACACCGCGCACGGGCCGCGGACCGTGGAGCCGGTCTCGAACCGCGCATCAAGGCAGTTGTCGGCGGTGACCCAGCCGAACGTCCGCTCCTCGTGCGGCGAGAGGGGCTCGAACCTGCGCTCCGTGAGCCGCCGGGCGAAGTCGGCGCTCTCCACCGACGGGAGGGCGCCCTCGATCCGGTAGCGGCGCGCGGAGAGGGACCGGAGGGAGAAGCTCATGGCCCGGACGCTACCCCGCGGGGGGGACGCGGGGCGTGCGGGTGGGCGGCGCGTGGCGCCCCTCGCTGTCGGAGTCGCGTGATAGGCGCGCGGTGCGCGCGGCCGTCAGCTCGCGACGGTCGCGGCGCGGCCCCGCCGCTCGCGCACGCGCGCGAGCCGATCGCGGCGCGCGACGATCCGCCGCGCCCACGCCGCGAGCCCTCCGCCGCCCGCGTACGCGCGCAGGATGCGCATCCGGTCGGTGCGCGAGAGCGCGTCGCGCAGGTCGAGCTCGAGCGTCGCGAGGTCGTCGTCGGGCTTCCACCGGAACGACGGCGCGCCGCCACGGCGACAGTCGCAGAACCAGACCGCGGGGCCGTCCTCGTCCACGCGCACGAGGACGTTCCGCGGGAACAGGTCGCGGTGCACGAAGCCCTCGCTGTGCATCCGGTGCGCGTGCCGGCCGATCAGCTGGGCGACGCGGCGGCGCGTCGCGGCGTCCTCGCGCACCGGGTCGCCCGGCGTCGCGAGGCGACGCGCCAGGTCGACGGACCCCGGGACGTGCTCGGTCAGGAGCGCGTGCGCGACGAGCCGGCCCTGCTCGGTGCGCGACGCGGCGGCCACGGGCCGCACCGCCGGCACGCCGTGCTCGCGCAGGAACTCGAGGCCCTTGAACTCGGCGACCTCGGGCGCGGTCCCCCACAACGTGCCGCGGCCGAGCAGGCCCTTGGCCGTGGCCCAGCCGCCGTAGCGGTACCGCTTCAGGTGGAAGCGCCCGACGGTCCCGTCCACCGGCAGTTCGACGACGGTCACGAGGCTGGTCGCGTCCGCCGGGCCCCCGAGGCGGAACAGCGCGTCCGCCGACGACAGCCCCGCCGACGCCAGCGCCGGCGCGAGCGCCTTGTCGAGGAGGAGTCGGGTGCCCATGGGGGCGGGATTCTAGCCCGGTCCATTCGCGGGGCATGAGCCGCGACCGGGGCTGGACGACGCCCGTCGGCGGCCCGGGCGCGGGGGAGGAGGCCCGGCCACGGGCCCGGCACGGCGCGTGCGCGGTCTCGGAGCACGCGGTCGGGGCCCCAACGGCCCCCCAGCCGCCCCAACCCTTGTCGCCCCCGCGGGTTGCGTCAGGATGGTCGGCCGTCCCCACGGGGGAACCGGCCCCCGCCGCTCCCCCGCCCCGTCACGGAGTCGTAGCCCATGCGCGCCCACCGTATCGCCATCGTCACGCTCGCGGCGCTCGCCGCGTTCGCCTCGACCGCGCCCGTCGTGCGGGCGGACGCCGTCGCCGACGGGAAGCGCCTCGCCAAGGAGCGCCGGTGGATCCCGGCGGCCGAGGCGTTCGCCGACGCGCTGAAGGCGGCCCCGGCGAACCGCGACGCGGCCGTCGGGCTGGCCCGCGCCGCCGCCGAGGGGCGCCTCACGGACCGCTACGACCTCGCGACCTCGTCCCTCGGGGCGGTGCTGCGCGCGACGCCCGACGACCGCGAGGCCCGGCTCGCGTACGGCTACCTCTTCCTCGCCCGCGCGAGCGTGGACCACCGCTACCGCGCGGACGCCCAGGAGCAGTTCCAGAAGCTGCTGCGGGCGAAGGCCGACGACTCCGACGCCGCCATCGGGCTCGCCCGCTACTTCTTCTTCGGCGGCGAGTACGAGCGCGCGAACGCGACGCTCGACGAGGTCCTCAAGCGCGAGCCGGCCAACGCGAACGCGCACTTCTGGAAGGGCACCCTCGCCTACGACCAGGCGAAGGAGGCCCTCCAGGGCGGGATGACGCCCGCGGTCGTCGCGGGCTTCAAGGCCGCCGCCGCCTCGTTCGCCGAGGCCACCAAGGCCGACGCGTCGCGCGCCGACGCGTGGATCAACCTCGCCTACGCCAATCAGTACCTCCTCGGCGCGGAGCCGTCGCGCGAGGGCGCGGTCGAGGTCGCCTACCTGAAGGCCCTCGACGCCGACCCGAGCGACGACGCGCCCATGCGCGGCCTCTCGTCGCTCTACTCGAACCGCTCCGAGAAGTACGCCGAGATCGTCGCCCGGCTCGCGAAGGAGCGCCCGAAGTCGCCCGCGGTGCAGTTCGCGTTCGCGGTGCAGGCCAAGGCCGCGGGCAAGTTCGACGAGGCCCTGGCCGCGCTGAAGACCTACGTCGAGGGCGCCCGCAACCCCGCCCGCGGGTGGTTCGAGATGGCGGAGATCCTCCGCGAGAAGAAGCAGGACCTCCCCGCGGCCCGCAAGGCCTACGAGGCGACGCTGAAGGCCGACCCCGCCTTCGGTCGCGCCGAGGTCGCCGTGGGCTGGCTGCTCCAGCCCATCCAGGAGAAGAGCCGCGACATGGTCCGCAGCGCGGACGACGCGCGCGCCCTGCTGAAGGAGTTCGACGCCCTGATCGCGATGGCGCCGAAGAGCATCAACGCGCGCAACGACGCGGGCTTCTTCCTCCGCGAGGCGTACGACGCCACCGGGCGCAAGCACAAGGACCTCCTCGACGCCTGCATCGCGCGCTACGTCGCGGCGTCCGACCTCGTGGGCGAGTTCATGCCCGGCTACGAGCGGATCCCCTACGCCGACCGCCACGGCTTCGCCCAGGTCCTCAACGACACGGGCCTCATGTTCCAGTACTACCCGCCCACCCTCGACCTGCGGAAGGCCGAGAAGTACTACCGGATGGCCATGGACTGGACGGAGTTCGGCTACTGGGACGTGTACGGCAACATGATGAAGCTGCTCGAGGCCGAGAAGCGGCTCGAGGACGCCGCGATCTTCGCGGAGAACTGCGCCGAGGGCATCAAGCAGCAGGACGGCACGCCGCAGGACACGTTCCGCAAGATCGCGCAGGCCGACGCGGAGCGCCTCCGCAAGCTGATCGAGAACCAGAAGTAGCCCTCGGCCCGGCGGTCGACGACCCCTCCGGGACGCGAGGCCCGGCGGCCGGCACGGCCGGCGCCGGGCCAGCGCGTCGGTCGGGGACCGG
>JAEUHO010000367.1 GCA_016795345.1 Planctomycetia bacterium
GGGCCCCTCGACCCCGACCGCACCGTGGACGAGGCCGACGGCCCCGGCGACGACTTCCTGGCGGAGGTGTGCCGCGCGTGGGAGGCGGAGGCGACGAAGGCCGAGGCCCTCGGCGTGCGCGTGGCGGTGCCGCGCCTCGGCGTGGTCCTCGCGAAGGACGGCGGCGCGCTGAAGCAGATGGCGCTGCCGTTCAAGCTGTTCGCGGGCGGGCCCGTCGGCAACGGCCGCCAGGTCATGTCGTGGATCCACCGCGACGACCTCGTGGCGATGATCGTGGCCATGGTCGAGGACCCGCGGTGGCGCGGCGTCTACAACGCGACCGCGCCGTTCCCCGCGAGCAACAAGGCGTTCAGCCAGGCCCTCGGCCGCGCGCTCCACCGCCCGTCGTTCCTGCCGACGCCGGGCCTCGCGTTGCGCGTGGTGCTCGGCAAGGTCGCGTCGCTCGTCACGACGGGCCAGCGGGTGCTGCCGACCGCCGCGCAGGCGCTCGGGTTCACGTTCCGCTTCCCGAAGGCCGAGGACGCGCTCGCCGAGATCTATCGCGCCTGACGGCGCCGCCGGGGCCGCCGCGGCCCGGGAACGACACGGGCCTCGCGTCCCGAGGGACGCGAGGCCCGTGCGCGTTCGGTCCGGCGGGACCCGAGGTCAGTCGGCGGCGGGCGCCGTGTTGAAGCCGTCGCGGGCGGGCCGCGCCGTCGGGCCGCAGCCGCAGGGCGGGCAGCAGTCGTCGCGCTTCGTCCACACCCAGCGGCCGGGCATGAACTCCTCCTTGCGCCACTGCACGTCGTACTGGGCCGGCTTGTAGACCGGCGTCGGCACCGCGACGATGCGCGTCTTCTGCACGACGCTGTACTGCGGCGGCGTGAACGCGCAGTACTCGAGGCCCTTCTCGGTCTCGGTGACGTCGCAGCACTTCGTGCGGGCGGGGATCGTGACGGGCTTGTAGCAGCAGCCGTCCTTCTCGCAGGCGCAGGGGGCCTTCACCCACTCCGTGCGCGCCGGCTCGACGACGATCTCGACGCTCTTCTTCGTGCGGCAGGGCGTGCACTTCTTCTCGTAGGAGCCCGGCGTGCAGACCTCCTCGAAGGTGATCTCCTTGCGCCACGAGCACTCCTGGCAGACCTTCGCCGGCTTGCACTCGACGAGGGTCGGGACCTCGCGGTACGTCGGCGGGAGGTACTTCAGGCAGTACGTCGAGCTCGGGTCCGGGTCCACCGGGTAGTCGATCGGGGGACGCCGCGACGACGAGCAGCCGACGGCGAACCCCGCGACGAGGACCGCCACGAGCGCCCACCAACGAGACGAACCGGAACGCGAAGAAGTCATGCGAGCCTCCGTGCCCAAGGGCGTAGGCATACCACATCGGCCCCCCCGGGCCCAGGGGGCACCCGCCGGACCTCGGCCGCAGGGGACCGCAAGGCCCGTCCGCCCCCCCCCGGTCAGACGCGCCATCCGGTGACGGACACGATCTGGCGCGTTCGCCGGCGTCGGCCACCGGGCCTCGCGTCCCCCCGGCCAGACGCGCCATTTGGTGACGGACACGATCTGGCGCGTTTGCCGGCGTCGGCCACCGGGCCTCGCGTCCCCCCGGCCAGACGCGCCATTTGGTGCCGGACACGATCTGGCGCGTTTGCCGGCGCCAGCCAGACGCGCCATTTGGTGACGGACACGATCTGGCGGGTTTGCCGGCGACGCGAGGGCGGGGTGAGGGCAGGCGAGACGAGCCCACCGGGCAGAGGAGCGGGCGGAACCCTCGCCCGAGCCAGGGCCCCCCGAGTGGGCCGAGGCGGCTACGCCAGGTCGGTCGAGAGGATGTCGATCGCCTTGGGGAGGATCGCGTCCCAGGCGACGTTCGGGGCCTTCGTGATGGTCAGGAAGTCGCGGAGGCCGAAGAGGGAGACGACGCCGCGGATCTCGAGCAGGCGCGCGGCCCACGGCGCGTCCGCGGCGGGCGTGGAGGCCGAGAACGTGCGCGGGCGGTCCCCCAGCGCCGGCGCGGAGAACGCGAGGCGCATGGCGTTCGGGTTCGGGGTCGGCTCCGGACGGATGGTCAGCGGCATCGGACGCTCCCGGGCGAAGCCTACCGCACCGGAGCCTCGGCGGGCGTAGGATGCAGGGTGTCCATGTCCCCCGGTGACGCACCGCACCCGACCGCCCGACCGACGCCCTCGCCGACGTCGCCGCCCCCCCCCGGGCCCTTCGTCCCCGCCGGGCGCCCGCGGCGCGCCGCCGCCGGGCCACGCCCCGCTGCCCGTCGAGCGGATCTTCTCGCCCGCCGAGGCGGTCCTCGTGCGCCGGCTCACGGCGTTCGCCGACGACGGCGCGGGCCCGTTCCAGCAGGACCTCCACCGCGCGCTCGACACCGGCCTCACGGGCCTCGGCAACATCGCGGAGGCCATCGAGTCGTACCCGTCGCTGCGCGAGACGCGCACGCTCGGCGGCAAGGAGCGCAGCCTCAACACCCTCGTCGAGGGGCTGCTCGCGGGCGGCGAGCACGCGCTCGAGTGGAGCCTGCCGACCAAGTCGATCCTCTCGCGCGCCTTCGGCATCGCGAAGGTGAACTTCTTCGTGTCGCTGCGCTACGTCGTCGAGGCCTGCCAGGCCGACGAGGTGCCGTCGCTCCTCGAGGGGATCGCCGCCGCGATCGAGGAGGCGGTGTACACCCGCCTCACGGAGGAGCTGCTGACGTCGTACCTGACGACGCAGGACGCCGACCGCGACCTCAAGCGCCTCGCGGTGCTCCGGCTCGTGGACCTCTGGGAGGGCCGCCTCTCGCTCACCCTCGACACGCTGGCGCCGGTGCTGCGCTCGGCGTGGCAGGCGCGGCAGCGCGCCGTCCGCGTGTTCGGGACGATGATGGGCACCGCCGAGATCATGCAGCTCATGTTCGCGAACTGCAGCCACGACTTCGTGGCGTGGTTCTCGCGGCACGAGGTGCCGCCGGAGCAGCAGCAGGCCTTCGAGGAGTTCCTCTTCGACATCCCGTTCGAGCACCTCCAGCGCGTGCGCTACCGGATGATGGAGGAGGGCCTCGCCGTCGTGGACCGCGCGAAGGTCGAGGAGTACCTCGGGTTGCCCCCGGGCGCGCTCCGGCCGAAGGTCGGCGACCCCAAGGACCTCTACGTCGCGTTCCGCCGCCGCCGCGTGCGCGCGCAGTACCGCTCCGCGA
Source organism: Planctomycetia bacterium (assembly GCA_016795345.1). Classification (GTDB taxonomy): domain Bacteria; phylum Planctomycetota; class PLA2; order PLA2; family JAEUHO01; genus JAEUHO01. Next base: position 3,170 of record JAEUHO010000367.1, read on the forward strand.
CGAACGCCCCGGGCCCGCGCCGGACCGCCGAGGGCTACCTGATGGAGGCGATCCTCCGCCACCAGCTGCCCGACGTCCCCGTCACCAGCCTCGGGGGCTGACCGCCCGGCCGCCGCGGCCCGCGGGCCGGACACGGTACGATCGGGGCATGCCCCTCCAGCTCGACCGCACCGAGCGCCGGATCGTCGGCTCCCTCCTCGAAAAGGAGATGACGGTCCCGGACGCGTACCCGCTCACGCTCAACTCGCTGCTCCTCGCGTGCAACCAGTCGAGCAATCGCGACCCCGAGATGCACCTCCAGGAGTTCGAGGTCGCCGGCGCCGTCCGCGCCCTCATGCAGAAGGGCTGGGTCGCCGAGATGGAGCTCTCGGGCGCCCGCACGCGCCGCTACGCCCACCTCGCCCGCGAGCAGCTCGGCGTCGACGACGTGGACCTCGCGATCCTCGCCGAGCTGCTGCTGCGCGGCCCCCAGTCGCCCCAGGAGCTCAAGACGCGCGCGAGCCGCATGAAGCCCGTCGCCACGCCCGAGGACGCGGAACGCCGCCTCCAGGCCCTCGCGGCGCGCCCCGTCCCCTACGTGCGCTTCCTCGGCCGGCGCGCCGGCGAACGCGTGCCCCGCTGGGAGCACCTCCTCGGCAAGCCCGGCGAGACCCCGCCCCCGCCGGCCGAGCCCGAGGTCGCGCCGGCGTCGCACGCGCCGGCGTCGCACGCGCCGGCGCACGCCGCGCCCACGAGCGGCGCCGACACGCTCGCCGCGCTCGTCGCGCGCGTCGAGGCGCTCGAGCGCACGGTCGCCGAGCTGAAGCGCAGCCTCGGCGCCTGACGGCGCGGTCGGGGGCTCCGGGACGCAAGGCCCGTTCGCCCCGGTCCCGCGCGCGACGGCCCCCGCGCACCCGCGAGGCCCGGCGCGGGCCGGGCCTCGCGTGCGCGCGAACGGGCCTTGCGTGCCGCGCGAACGGGCCTTGCGTGCCGCGCGTGGGCCCGGGTCCGAGCGCGCGTCGGGCGCTACTTGCCGAGCGCGTGGTCGCGGTGCGCCTTGTGGCAGGCCGCGCACACGTCGGCGATCGCGGTGAACTGCGCGTCGGCGGCCTTCGCGTCGACGGCGCCCTTCGCGAGCGCCTTCGACAGCGCCCACGCGGCGTCCTCGCTCTGCTTCACCCAGGCCTTGAAGTCGTCGGGCTTGTCGGCCATCGCGGGCTGCCGGCCCATCTCGCGGAACGCCTCGGCGAGGATCGTCGCCTCGTGCGGCGGGTCGATGTCGGGGTGCTCGGGGGTCGCGCCCCACTTCGCCTTCTTGACGATCTTGAGCGCGTCCCAGTGGTGGTCGATCGCGACCATCGCCTCGCGCATCGGCGGCGTCGGGGCCGCCTCGGGCATCGTCGCCTCGATCGTCGCGAGGTCGGCCTCGGACGGCGGGTTGAACTCGCGCACCGTCGCGTACAGGCCCGAGTACTTCGGGTCGGTGCCGGCCTGCTTCATCCACGCCGTCGTCTCCTCGGCGGAGACGCCGTCGATCATCATGCGCCCGATCGAGCACGCCGCGGGGCCGCGGTGTTTGCCGTGGTGGCAGTGCACGAAGATGGGCCCGTCCTTGTGGAGCGTGACGAACGTCTTCGCGAGCTCGAGGGCCGTGGCCGGCGGGATGCCGTCGTAGCCGATCGGCACGTGGACGTAGCGGATGCCGTGTTTGCGGGCCAGGTCGGCCGGCGGCTTCGCGCCGTCCACGGAGACGATGGACTTGATGCCGGCCTTCGCGAGCGCCTCGAAGTCGGCCTCGGACTCGGGGGAGGCGCCCGACGCGAGGTTCTTCGAGACCCGGAAGTAGTTGTGGACGTGTTTCGCCGCCTCGGCGTCGGCGCCGGTGAGCGTCGCGGCGGGCGCGTGGCCGCCACCCTCCTGGCCACCGCCGTCGGCCTTCGCGGGCGCGGGGGCGACGACGACGGTCGCCGAGGCGGTCGCCGTCACCGTCGGCCGCGGCATGGGCATCGCGGCGGCGCGGTCCGGGCAGCAGCGGCTGCAGCCGGGGAAGAGGAGGAACCCGGCCGCGATCGCGGACGCGAGGAGCGCCCCCACGGCGAGGTTGCTGGCGGTGGACGACGGCGGGAGGTGATGCGGCATGGCGACACCGTGTTGCAAAGCGCTTGCCAGCGCCCACCGGGGGGTTGCGGGGCCGGATCGGGCCCCCGGGCGGCCCCGCACGACTCGTTCGGGAGGCAGGGCGTTACGCCCGCGCCACGCCGAGCGGAACCGGGGCTCGCACGCCGTCCGCCGGCGTCGCCGCGCGTGACGCGCGCCGCCCCGGCCGCGTAGGGTGGAAGGGCGCGCCCGCCATGCCCCCCGCGAAACGCCCCACCGCCCGGAAGCGCCTCGCCTCCCCGCGACGCCCCCCGAAGGCCGGCGCGGCCGACGCCGCCCCGCTGTTCGCGGTCCCGGCGCCCGACGGCGCCGACGGGCCGCCGCGCCCGCCGCCCGGCCCGGTCCGCTTCGGGACGTCGTCGTTCACCGCGCCCGGGTGGGTCGGCGCCTTCTACCCCGAGGGCACGCGCCCCGCCGACTTCTTCCGGTTCTACGCCCGCGAGTTCGACACCGTCGAGGTGGACGCGACGTACTACGCGGTCCCGTCGGCCCGCACCGTGGACGGCTGGGCCGAGAAGACGCCCGAGGGTTTCGTCGTCGCCGCGAAGTTCCCGCGCGCCATCGTCCACGGCGGCGACGACGCGCACCCCGACCCGTCGCGCATCCTCACGCTCGACGCGATCGGCGCGCAACGCGACGCGTTCCTCGCGGTGATGGCCCGCCTCGGGCCGCGGCTCGGCCCGCTCGTGCTGCAGTTCCCCTACTTCAACCGCACCGTCTTCCCGAGCGTCGGCCCCTTCCTCGAGCGCCTCGACGCGTTCCTCGGCGCGCTGCCGCCCGGCCCGTCGTACGCCGTCGAGGTGCGCAACAAGGCGTGGGTCGCGCCGCCGCTGCGTGCCGTCCTCGCGCGCCACCACGCGGCGCTCGTGCTCGTGGACCAGGCGTGGATGCCCCACGGCGACGAGGTCGAACGCGCCATGGACCCGGTCACGGGCGACCACGTCTACGTCCGCCTCCTCGGCGACCGCAAGGCCATCGAGGCGATCACGACGACGTGGGACCGCGAGGTGATCGACCACGGCGACCGCCTCGCGCGCTGGGCGGCGCTGCTCGCGCGCCTCGAGGCCCGCGGGCTCAAGATCTTCGTCTACGTGAACAACCACTACGCGGGGCACGCCCCCGCGACCGTGCGCCGCCTGCGCGCGATGTACGAGGCGCAGCGCGGCAAGGGCTGACGCCGCGCCCCCCGCCCCGCACGCGAGGCCCGGTGGCCGTCGCACCGCGGCGGCCGGGCCTCGCGTACGGGCGAACGGGCCTCGCGTACCGGCGAACGGGCCTCGCGTACGGGCGAGCGGGCCTCGTGTCGGCGCACGGGCCTCGCGGTCCCGCGCACGGGCCTCGCGGTCCCGCGCACGGGCCTCGATCACCCGGGCGGCGCGGGCGTGGTCAGGTCGCGCGCGACGTCGCGGAGCGCGGCGGCGGCGGCCGCGCGGTCGGTGCGCCCGCACGCGACGACGGCGCGGCGCAGGTCGCGCGCGGCCTCGACGTCGTGGAGGGCGTCGGGGGTGCCCTCGCGCATCATCGCGGTGAGCTCGGGGAACCGCTGCTCGAGGCCGCGGAGCGCGGAGAGGTAGCGGTGGTCGCCGGCCTCGAGGTCGGCGGCGAGCCCGACGAGGACGGGCGCGACCCAGCGGCGGAGGCGTTCGTCGCGGCGGTGGGGCGCGAGGCGGCGCAGGCGGCCCTCCGCGCGGTCGAGGAGGAGCGAGGCCCCGGGCGCCCAGCCGCGCACGACCGTCGCGAAGGGCTTGCCGCGGTCGCGCCAGAGGACGAGGGCGCGGTGGAGCGCGATCAGCACCCGCCCGACGTCGCGACGGAGGTCGTTCGTCTCGGCGAGGAGGGCGAGGAGCTCGTCGTTCGGGGACGGGCGCACGGGCGTCCCTTGTACCCGGCGGGCGGCGGAGGGGCGTCCTCCGCTATCCTCTCCGTCCCCATGGCGCCGTCCCTCGACGACCGGATCGCCGACCTCCTGAAGGGCGCGCAGGGCGCGTTCGGGGCCCTCGTGCACGCGCTGCGGACGTCGCCGCCGCCCGTGGACCGGCTCGCCGCGCTGCTCGCGCACGAGAACCCGCTCGTGCGGCGCGCCGCCCTGGCGGGGTGCGCGGGGCGGCCCGACGCGACGCTCGCCGAGGCCGCGCGGACGCAGGCGAAGGACCCGCTGCCCGAGGTGCGCGTGGACCTCGCCGACGCGATCGGCGCCGCGCCGTGGCCGCTCGACGACGTGCTCGAGGCGCTGCTCGCCGACGCCGACCCGCGGGTGCGCGTGGCCGCGGCGCGGGCGGCGGGCGGGCGGGAGGGCCTCGTGTCGGCGCTCGTCGAGGCGCTCGACGACGACGACGACTGGCTCGTGCGGCAGACGGCGGCGGAGGGCCTCGAGCACGCGCCCGCGCCGCGGGCGCTCGCGGGGCTCGTGCTCGCCCTCGCCGAGGACGACGACCGCGACGTGTCGAAGGCCGCGGCGCGCGTGGCCGAGCGCGTCCTCGAGCGCGCGGGCGCGTGGCCGGCGGACGCGCCGGCGCCGGCGCCCGACGTGCTCGAGAAGGCCGTAGAGCGGCTCGAGTCGCTCGGCCAGCGGCGGTTCCCGCGGCTCGCGGCGTGGACCCGCGAGCGGCTCGCCGCGGGCCTCGACCCCGCGCGGCTCCGGAAGTTCGGCGTGGACCTGACGGCGGAGGCCGAGGACGGCCGGCTGCCGCGCGCGCACCGCGTGGACGTCGCGTGCGAGGCGGTCCTCGAGACGATCACCGGCACGGGCGGCGGCCCGCGCGCGGTCGTGCTGCTCGGCCCGCCCGGCAGCGGCAAGACCGCCGTCGTGCACGAGGTGGTCCACCGCCTCGCGACGCTCGAGGGCGGGCCCTGGCGCGTGCTGCGCGTGAACCCGTCGGACATCCTCGCCGGCACGGTCTACCTCGGCGAGTGGCAGACGAAGGTGCGCGACCTCGTGGAGGCCGTGAAGGCCCCGCGGCGCGTGCTGCTCTACGTCCCGAACCTCGCCGAGCTGGCCCACGCGGGCCGCGCCAGCAAGAGCGACCTCAACGTGGCGACGATGCTCGCGCCGCACGTCGAGAGCGGCGCGGTCGCGATCCTCGGCGAGTCGACGCCCGAGGCGTTCCGCACGGGCCTCGGCGACGTCGCGTCGCTGCGGCGGCTCTTCGTGCCCGTCGAGCTCGCCGAGGCCGACGCCACGGAGACGAAGGCGATCCTGCGGGCCGTGCGCGACGAGGCGGGCGCCGACATGCCCGACGCCGACCTCGACCGGCTGCTCGACCTCGCGGGCATGTACCTCACGGGCGCCGCGCAGCCCGGCCGCGCGGTCGGCCTCCTGCGGCGCGTGATCGAGGCCCACGCCGACCGGCCCGGCCCGCTCCGCGCCCGCGACGTGCTCTCGACGCTCGCGACGTCGACGGGCGTGCCCGTGGACCTCCTCGACGACGACACGCCGCTCGACCTCGCGCGCGTCCGGCAGTTCTTCGAGGGGCGCGTGATGGGCCAGCCGGAGGCCGTCGCCACCGTGCTCGACCTCGTCGCGCTGGTGAAGGCCGGGCTCACGGACCCGGGCAAGCCGTACGGCGTGCTCCTCTTCGTGGGCCCCACGGGCGTCGGCAAGACCGAGCTGGCCCGCGCGCTCGCCGAGCTGCTGTTCGGCGACCCGGCGCGCCTCGTCCGCTTCGACATGAGCGAGTACGCGACGCACGACGCGTTCGAGCGCCTCATCGGCGCCCGCGGCGAGCCGGGCCTGCTCACGTCGGCGGTGCGCGAGCGGCCCTTCTCGGTCGTGCTCTTCGACGAGATCGAGAAGGCGCACGTGAACGCGTTCGACCTGCTGCTGCAGGTCTTCGACGCGGGCCGCCTCACGGACCCGCGCGGCGTCACCGCCGACTTCCGCCGCACCATCGTGATCCTCACGAGCAACCTCGGCTCGGCGGTCCCCACCGAGTCCGGCGTCGGGTTCGGCGCCGCGGGCGCGGTCCCGCCGCCGCCGGACCGCGAGCACGCCGTGCGCGAGGTGATGCGCTTCTTCCGGCCCGAGTTCGTCAACCGCATCGACCACGTCGTCAGTTTCCGCCCGCTCTCGCTCGAGACCACCGAGCAGATCGCGCGGCGCGAGGTGGCCCGCGTGCTCGAGCGCGGCGGCCTCACCCGCCGCCGCATCGCGGTGGACGTCGATCCCGCGGTCCTCGCGCTGCTCCTGAAGCACGGCTACTCCCCCGCGTTCGGCGCCCGGCCCCTCAAGCGCACCGTCGAGCGGTTCGTGCTCCTGCCCCTCGCGCACGCCCTCGCGCGCGGGGGCGCGCCCGCGGGCAGCCTCGTGCGCCTCGTCGCCCGCGGCGACCGCGTCGAGCTCGAGGTCGTCCCCGTGGACGGCCCGGACGCCGACGCCGCCCCCGCGAAGCCCGTCGCCGCGCCGAAGGCCCCCGCCGCCGACGCCGCGCGGGCCCGCGCGCTCGGCGCCGCCGCGGACGCGCTCGAGGCCCGCGCCGCGCCGCTCGCGACGCGCAAGTCGCAGGGCCTCGCGCGGTCCAACGCGCCGGGCTTCTGGAAGGACCGCGCGGCCGCGACGCGGGCGCTCGACGACGTCCACCGGCTCGAGAAGGTGCTGGACACGGTCGAGCGCGCGGCACGCGAGGCCCGGGCGGTCGCGGAGGCGGCCGCGAAGCCGCCCGCGA
>JAEUHO010000395.1 GCA_016795345.1 Planctomycetia bacterium
CGACGGTCGTCGCGGCCCTCGCGCCGGGGCTCGCCGACCCGGTCCCGGACGTGCGGGCGCGGTCGGCGGGCGCGCTGGCCGCCGCGTTCGCGCGCGACGCCGCGGCGTTCGCCGCCGTCCGGGCGCGGTTCGGCGCCGAGCGCGACGAGGCCGTGCTGGCGGCCCTCGTGCTCGCGGCGGGGGCGCTCGCGACGCCGGCCGACGTGGCGGCGTTCGACCCGTTCGTCACGTCGCCGTCCGTGCGGCTGCGGGCCGCGGCGGCGACGGCGCTCGGCGACGTGGGCGGGGCCGCGGCGCGCGCGCGGCTGCTCGCGGTGCTCGCCGCGCCCGGCGACGACCCGGACTTCGCGGTGCGCGGGGCCGTGTTCCTCGCGCTCGCGCGCTGCGGCGAACGGGCCGACGCGGGCACGATCCTCGTCGCCTACCGCGACGGCGGGGGCGCGAACCGGTGGTTCGCGCGCGCCGCGCTCGCGACCGCCGTGGCGGCCCTCGACGCCGACCCGGTGCCCGTGCTCGACCGGCTCGTCGCCGACGAGGACGCGCGCGTCTCGAGCGCGGCGGCGCTCGCGTTCGTGCGGTGCGGCCGGCCCGGCGAGGTGGTGCGGCGCCTCTCGGACCCGCGGCCCGGCGTGCGCGCGGCCGCCGCGGCGGCCGTCGCCGACGGCGGCCTCGTCGACGAGACGCCGCGGCTGCGCGCCCTCGCGACGGGCGACCCCGACCGGGCCGTGCGCTGGAGCGCGGCGCTGGCGCTCTCGCGCCTCGACGACCCCGCCGCCGACGAGATGCTGGTGGCCGGGCTCGCGAGCAACGACCCGCAGGTGTGGGCCGCCGCCGTGGCCGAGTGCCGCCGCAAGACGGGCCTCTCCCTCGGTCGCGACGCCGACGCGTGGGCCGCGGCGCTCGCCGCGCGCCGCAAGGGCGGGCGCCGGTGACCGGCGCCGAGGGCGAGGTCCCCGCCGCGTTCCCGCGCACCGCGAAGGCGCTGCGCGAGGCCCTCGACGCCCACGGGGTCGCCCCGCGCAAGCGCCACGGGCAGTGTTTCCTGACCGACGTGCAGGCGATCGACGCGATCGTGCGCGACGCCGCGGTCGCGCCGGGCGACGCGGTGATCGAGGTGGGCACCGGCACCGGGCTCCTGACCCACGCCCTCGTCGAGGCCGGCGCGTCGGTGGACACGTTCGACATCGACGCCGACATCCAGGGCTTCGCGCGGTCGCTGCGCGCGTGGCCGGACCGCGTGCGGTTCCACCTCGGCGACGTCCTCGAGGGCAAACACGCGCTGTCGGCCGACCTGCTCGCGGTCCTCGCGCGCGCGCACGCGACCGCCCCCGGCCGCGTCAAGGTGGTCAGCAACCTCCCGTACAACGCCGCGACCCCCGTCCTCCTCGGCCTGCTCGCGCTCGAGGCGCCGCCGACGGAGATCACGGTGATGATCCAGCGCGAGGTCGCCGAGAAGCTCCTCGCCCCGCCCGGCGGCGACGACTACGGCCCGCCGTCGATCCTGCGGGCCCTCGAGGCCGACGGGAAGATCCTGCGGCGGTTCCCGCCCCAGGTGTTCTGGCCGGCGCCGTCCGTGCAGTCGGCGCTGCTGCGGCTCGTCCCGCGGCCGGCCCGCGTGGTGCCCGCGGCGCGGGAGCGCGCGTTCGCCGCGTTCCTGGTGGGGGTGTTCAGCCGCCGGCGCAAGGTGCTCTCGACCGCCGTGCGGACCGCGTGCCCGGGCCTGTCGGCGGAGGCGGCCGTCGCGGCCTGCGCGGCGGCGGGCCTCGCGTCGTCGTCGCGGCCCGAGGACGCGTCGCCGGAGGAGCTGCTCCGGCTTTTCCACGAAGCGACGGGCTGACGGGCCCCGGGAGGGGTTGCCGTGTCCCCTCGCGGGGCGACACTTGTGGGAGTGCGGCCCGTGCCGCGCCCCCGCCCCCTTCCCGCGCTTCTCCCCTCGGAACGCCCCCCTTCCCGCGCTCCTCCTCTCAGAACTGCCCCCCTTCCCCCGCAGCCCCCTTCCCCCGCAGCCCCCTTCCCCCGTCGCGCCGTTCCGCCCGCCCTCCATGTCCAAGATCCCGCAGGACGTCCTCGACCGCGTGCTCGCCGCCCACGACATCGTGGAGGTGGTGGGGCGGTCGTTGCCGCTCAAGAAGACGGGCCGGGCGTGGAAGGCGTGCTGCCCGTTCCACGAGGAGAAGACGCCGTCGTTCACCGTGAACCCGGACCGGCAGAGCTTCAAGTGCTTCGGGTGCGGCAAGGGCGGGAACGTCTTCGGCTGGCTGATGGAGCGCGAGGGCCTGAAGTTCTTCGAGGCGGTGCGCGCGCTCGCCGCCGAGAAGGGCATCCCCGTCCCCGACGCCGGCGGGCGCGGCGA
>JAEUHO010000419.1 GCA_016795345.1 Planctomycetia bacterium
CGGCGATCGCGGTGTGGCTCGTGGGCTCGCCGACGCTGGCGATCGCGTGGTACGGCGTCAGCCGCCTCGCGTACGTCGGGTTCCTGTGCGGGGCGCTGCTCCACACCGCCGGCCGCGAGGCCCCCGCCGACCCGGCGGCGCAGCAGGCGGCGTGGCTCCGGTTCCGCCGCCGCGTCTCGTGGGTGATGGACAACGACGCCGCGGCGTTCTCGGCCCTCTGCGTCGTCACCCGCGGCACCCTCGACGTCGGCGTGCCGGTCTGGGCGACGGCGCTCGTGGGCACGTTCCTCGGCGTGTTCGGCCTCGCCGTGAAGGCGTGGGCCACCGCGAGCCTGCGGCCCGGCGCGTACTACTGGCGCAACTTCTTCCTGCCCGCCGAGCGCGCCCACGTGTCGGCCGAGGGCCCCTACCGCTGGCTGTCCGACCCGATGTACTCCGTCGGGTACCTACCGCTGTACGGCCTCGCGGTCTTCATGCGGTCGGTGCCCGGCCTCGTCGGCGCCGCGGTCGCGCAGGCGACCATGTTGTTCGTGGTCGCGCGCGTCGAGCGCCGCGTCTTCACGGACGCCTGACCGCTTCACGGGCACGTGACCGCTGCGCGGGCACGTGACCGCTGCGCGGGCACCCAGCCGCTGCGCGGGGGCCTGACCGCCGCGGGCGGCCGGGCCTCGCGGTCCCGGGACCCGGATCGGCCCCGGCCGCCGATCAGGGGGCCGCGCCGAGCCCCGAGTCCGCCGGACCGTCGTCGAACTTCAGCCAGCCGGCCACGCACAACGCGTCGCGGACGACCCGCTCGAATGCCGCCTGTTCGTGCGCGAACCACGCGTCGCGGAGGCCCCGGCGATCGACCTCGTCCCGGAAGCGGCCGTAGGCGCCGCGCTGCCGCAGCGCGCGCGACAACGCCTCCACGGCCGCCGGGTCGGCCTGGGACCGCGCGAACCGGTCGCGGATCCGCCAGGTGTCGATCTCGGGGTGCGTCGGCATCACGACCCAGTCCGGGTGCTCGACGCGCTCCCGCTCCGCGTCCAGGTCCCCGTCGTCGAGGCCGTCGACGTCGCGATCCGGCAACACGAGCATCTCGCCAGTCGGTCCGTGGACGTAGACGTGGAAGCTGTCGGGCGTCGCCACGAGCTCCGACGCGATCTCGCGGATGTCGAACGGCGCGTCCATGGTCGAGCCTCCGGGCCGGCCGCCGGATTGTCCACGGGCGACGGACGCACGCATCGTCCGCGGCCCGCGCCCCCGGCATGGTCCACCGGGTCGAGCCCCGACCCTCGCGACCGCGAGGCCCGCCGGCCGCCGGGCCTCGCGGTCCCGGGACCCGGATCGGCCCCCGTCGGCGCGTCCGCCGACGCCGCAGGGGCCCCCGACTCGGGCAAACCGCCGTTTCGGCGGGCCTGTGCGTACGCTTACCGGGAATGAACCCTGACGAGAGCGCTGCGTGACCATCCCCCCCGAAGCCGACCCGGACGCCGAGCTCCCCGACACGACCGTCGAACAGCTGCCGCCGAGCCTGCGCGCCGCGTGCGCCCGCGCCGGCTGGACGACGCTGACCCCCGTCCAGGCCCGCGGCATCCCGCGGCTGCTCGACGGGCGCAACATGATGATCCAGGCCCGCACGGGCAGCGGCAAGACGGGCGCGTTCCTGCTGCCGATGCTCGAGCTGCTCGACCCGAGCCGCGCCGTGTGCCAGGCGCTCGTGCTCGTGCCGACGCGCGAGCTCGCGAAGCAGGTGCACGACGACGCGGTGAAGCTGTTCGGCGACTCGGGCCTGCGCACGGTCGCCGTGTACGGCGGCGTCGGGTACGGCCAGCAGGTCGAGGCGCTCAAGCGCGGCGCCCACGTCGTGATCGGGACGCCGGGCCGCGTGCTCGACCACCTGCTCAAGCGGACGTTCTCGCTCGACCAGCTCGACGCGCTGGTCTTCGACGAGGCCGACCGCATGCTGTCGATGGGGTTCTACCCCGACATGCGCAAGCTGAAGCGCTACCTGCCGGCGCGCGACCTCCACACGTGCATGTTCTCGGCGACGTTCCCGGCGTTCGTGATCCGGACGGCGCGCGAGTTCATCGACGACCCGGAGTTCGTGAACCTGTCGAGCGACCACGTCCACGTGAGCGACGTCGAGCACGTCGTCTACGTGGTGGACGGGATGGACAAGGACCGCAGCCTCGTCCGCATCATCGAGGTCGAGAACCCGACCGCCGCGATCATCTTCTGCAACACGAAGCAGCGCGTGCACTACGTCAACGTAGTTCTCCAGCGGTTCGGGTACGACGCCGACGAGCTGTCGAGCGACCTGACGCAGGGTCAGCGCGAGCAGGTGCTCGACCGCGTGCGCAAGGGCTCGCTGCGGTTCCTCGTCGCGACCGACGTCGCGGCGCGCGGGCTCGACGTGCCCGAGCTGTCGCACGTGGTGCAGTACGAGCCGCCGGAGGACCCCGAGAGCTACGTGCACCGGGCGGGCCGCACGGGCCGCGCGGGCGCGTCCGGCACGGCGATCTCGCTCGCGAGCCGCGCCGAGCGCTCGGCGGTCGAGCGGATCGCGAAGGGCTACAAGATCGACCTGCAGGAGCGCGCCGCCCCGACCGACGACGACGTCGCCGCGGTGGTCGCCGAGCGCCTGACGGCGCACCTCGAGGCGCGGCTGCGCGAGCGCGACACCCTCCAGACCGAGCGCAGCGCGCGGTTCGAGCGCCTCGCACGCGCGCTCGCCGACGCGGAGGGCGAGCTGCCGCTCATCACGATGCTGCTCGACGACGTCTACCAGGCCGTGCAGCACGCGCCCGCGATCCCGCCGCCCGCGCCGCCGCCCCCTCCGCCGCCCCCGCGGCGACGCGACGACGACCGGCCCCCGCGCCGCGACGGCGGCCGCCACCGGCGGTAGCCGCCCGGCGCGCGGGGCGTTCAGCGGGCCGCGGAGGTCGTGGTCTTCGCCCAGGCCACCACCTTGGCCCCCAGCGCCGCGGCCGACATCTGCAGCCGGCGCTGCGTCTCGCCCGGCGTCAGCCGGTCGCAGTGCATGTCGCGCACCCACTCCCGCAGCAGGGCGCGGTGCCGTCCGTCCTCGGCGCTCCACAGGTAGTGGCAGATCGCCGCGCCCTGGGCGTAGAAGAGGTTGGTGTCGCTCAGCTTGCGGTGCGAGCCGAGCGTCCAGCGCGTCGGGACCTCGTGCACGAACTTGTGGTCGAGGCGGCGGAACTCCGCCGAGCTCATCTCCGCGACGCGCGTCCAGTCGAGGAGCTGCGTCGCGTTGGCGACGGTGTCGAGGCTGTCGGCGCGCGGGTTCTTCGTGTCGAAGGTGCGCGCGGCCACGTCGTACACGAACTCCTCGACCATGGTCGCGAACCCCTCCTCGAGGAAGTAGCACGGCGACGTGGACTTCGCGCCCTTGCCGCGGCACTCGCGCGGCCGCGGCATGCGCTGGTCGAGCCAGTGGTGCGTGAGCTCGTGGGCCAGCGTCTCCATCACGCCGTCGAACGGGTCGTCGCCCGGCGGGACGTAGAGCCGCGAGATCCCCGCCTCGCCGTCGTAGTGGCCCAACGTCCACGTGAGCCACGCGCGCCCCGCCTCGCCCCCGCTGCGGCCCGAGGGCGACCGCGCCACGTACTCGTCCTTCGACTCGAACAGCTGCACGACGAGCGGGTCGATGAGGCGCGTCTCCTCGCCGGTGACCTGGAACAGCCCGTCGAGCGCCGAGCACACGAGCTCGCCGAGCGACAGGCAGCGCGCGATCCGGCTCGGGCGCGCGACCGGCGTGACGAGGAGCAGCCGATCGCTCCGCAGGGCCACGAGGTCCGGCCGCCAGACCGTGCGGAGCGCGCCGAACGTCCGCTCGTCCATGGTGAGCGTCTTGCCCTCGGGCTTCTTCTCGAGCACCGTCACCGGCGCCTGCACGGTGGCCTCGACGAGGTCCAGCCACTCCTCCGGCGCGACCTCCGACCCCGGGTCGAAGCCGGCGGGCAGCCGCGCGCGCAGCCACGCGGTCGTCTCGGCGTCGCCCGGCGCCTCGGCCAGCACCGCGCGCAGCAGCGGCGCGCGGTACGGGACCGGCGTGTCGGCCGGCAGCCCGTTCGCCGCCGCCCGCAGCGCCGCGCGCTCCTTCGCCACGAGGCCCTCGGCCCCGCGCTCGACCTCGGCCACCTTGCCGGCGTCCACCTTCGGCGGCGCGCCCTGGGGCTTCTCGAGCTTCAGCACCTCCTTCCGCAGCGTCGCGACCTCGTCGGGCCGCGCGCCGCGCGCCACCGCCTCGTCGATCATCGCGGCGAGCACCGGCGCGGAGCGCGTGGCGACCGCCTTCTTCGCGAGCGCCACCCACTCGCCCTTCGACCGCACCGCCGCCGCGGTCCGCACCCGCCGCGCGACGAACCGCGGGTCGGGCCCGTGCACCACGCGGCCCTCGCGGTCGAGGACGAGGCCGAGGTCGTCGTGGCGCAGCTTCTCCTTGCCGACGCCCGTGAGCACGCCCTCCGCCGGCGAGTACGTGAGGTCGCCGGCCCGGGCCGACCCGTCGGCGAGCACGACCGCGCCGCCCGGGATCGCGACCGCCTTCGCCTCGGCGTCGCGCGGCAGCCGCGGCCCCATGTCCTCGGCGCGCGACGCCTTCGAGCGCCGCCACACTCGCACCTCGCGCCCCGCGACCTCGAGGACCGCCTCCCGCACCGGCAGCCGCCGGGAGATGCGCGCCTCGCCCGCGACCTCCAGGAGCCGCCGCGACGCCACCTCGAACGCACCGCCGGGCAGCCACACGACGCCGCCGGCGACCGTCCCGGGCGGCCCCTCCGCGAGCAGCTCGCGGTGCCGCGCCTCGTCCGCGAGCGGGTACCAGCTCCATCCGCCGGACTTCCGCGCCTCGGGGTGCTCGCGGGGATCGCTCCGGAGCAGCACCTCCTTCCCGTCGAGCGGCCGGTAGCGCACGATCGTGTCGCCGCCCCACACGAGCGGCGGGGCCAAGAGGTCGAGGTAGGCGACGCGGTCCGTCACGCCCGGATCGACCCGCGCGCCCGTCCCGACGGCGCCCTCCTTCAGGCGGAAGCCGTGGGGATGCACGACGATCAGCTCGTCCGGCGCGGCGACCACCTTGCTCACGCCCGACGCGACGGGCGCGTCCGCGTCCCACCCGAGCACGATCGGCGGCGGGTCCTCGTGGTCGAGCGAGAAGCGCTCGATCGACGACTGCGTCCCCTCGTAGCCCGTCACGGGCCGCGTCGTCACCACGTACACCGTCCGGTTCCGCACCGTCGGCGGCCCCAGGGCCTTGCCGCCGAGGCGCCGGATCCAGCGCACCTGGTCCGAACCGACCCTGCGGAGCTCGAGGAACCCGTCGCCGACCGTCAGCACGTCGCCCCCGATGACCACCGGGTCGAACCGCCCCCCGAACTCCGCGAGCGTCGCGAGCTTCGTGCCGTCGCCCGTCGGCCGGAGCACGCGGACGCCGTACCCGCCCTCGGTCACGACGACCATGTCGCGGTGCGCCGCGATCCGCACCGGCCCCTCGCGCGCGGGCACGAACGTCGAGCCGAGGAGCCCGCCGTCGGAGAGGCGCAACACGGCCACACGCGCCATCCCGTTGGCGTCGGCCGCGCCCGCGACGTAGACGCGCTCCCCCACGACGCACGGGTCGCCGGTCACCGGCTGGTCCGCGACCCACTTCCACCCGACCTCGAGGTCGCCGGCCGGGCCTCGCGTCGGCGTCGCCCGGGTCCGCGCGGGACATCCGTCCTGCATGGGCCACTCGCCGTCCGGCGCGAGCGCGGTGGGGTCCGGTCGCGGCGGCTGCTGCTGCGGCCCGGCGGACACCGTGGGCCCGGAGACCACGACGAGCAGCAGGCAGAGGAGATAGGGTGTGCGCACCGCGGGCCCCCGTCCGGAGTGGCTCGCAGCCTACCGGAACCGCCGACGCGAGGCCCGCCCCGCCGCGGCCCGCCGCGCCCGCCCACCCGTGCGGACGCGGGTAGACTCCGCCACGTGGCCCCGCGCCGACGAGCGCTGATCGTCCAACTCGGCCTCGCCCTCGCGGCGACCGCCGCCGTCGCGGGTCCGCCCCCCGACCCCGAGACGGAGCGCCTCCTGGCGGTCGTCGCGAAGGCCGAGGCCACGCCCGCGTGGCTCGACGCCGTGCGCGCGCTCAAGGCCGGCACCGCCGACCAGCGCACCCGCGCCGAGGCGCTCCTCGACCGCCTGGCCCGCGAGCGCCACGCGGCCTGGGGCGCCGCGGCGGCGAAGGTCGCCGACCTCGCGTCGAAGGCCGGCGACGGCCGCGCCGCCGCCGACGCCGTGAAGGCGTGGGACGAGGCGCGCGAGCATGCGCGGGAGTTCGTCTTCGACGTCGTCCGGTTCCCGGTCCCCGCGAACCCGAAGGTCACGGGCCCGTGCGAGGGCTACGACGAGGCCAAACCCCGCGGCGACGCCGCGACGCGGGCCTTCGAGAAGCTCGAGCCGTTCCTCGCGCGCGCCCTCGCCCCCGCGCTGCGCCTCGCGCCCGCGCGCGCGCGCGAGCTGGCCGACACCCGCGAGGCCGCCCGCGCGGCCTTCGCGCGGGTCGTCGCCCACGCGCCCCCCGCCACGCGCGACGCGCTCTTCCCGCCGGTGCCCGACCCGCTCGCCGACCGCCTGCTCGCGCTCCGCGCCGGCGACTTCGCCGGCTTCCGCGACGCCTGGCGCATCGAGCCCGACGGCTGGCGCCGCCTCCTCCTCTTCCACGCCTGGTGCGAGACGATCCTCGCGCTCAACGACGAGCGCACGTTCGAGATGGAGGGCGACGCGCTCCGCGGCCTGCGCGAGCTCAACGCCTACCGCCGCGTCCTCGGCATCTCGCCGGTCGTCCACGACGAGCGCCTCGCGCGCGCGGCGCGCGGCCACTCCGCCGAGATGACGAGCCGCGGGTTCTTCAGCCACCGCAGCCCCACGCCCGGCCGCGAGACGAAGGAGCAGCGCGCGGCCCTCGAGGGGTACCGCGGCTCGGTCGTCGAGTGCATCACCGCCGTCGGCGGCGGCGCCGCGGCCATCGAGTTCTGGAAGTACGACGGCGGCCACCACCGCGACATGGTCGACCCGAGGTACGTCGAAGGGGGCTTCAGCACGCGAGGCCCGGCCGTCTACGTGGGCGGCGCCGGCGACGCGACCTCCCTGCCCGTGATCGAGTACCGCGCCCGCTGACCGAGCACGCCCCGGCGCCTTGAACGCCCCGGCGCCCCCGACTACGGTGGCGCGGACGACGCGCTCCGCCGGGCGCCGACGAGGAAGACCCGCTCCCCCATGACGCAAGGCCCGACCCGCCGCCCGTCCCTCGACGAGTTCGCGCGTGAGCTGACGGTCGCCCTGCGCGAGGCCGGGTTCGACGGCGCGATCGACCACGATCGCGCGAAGGGGCGCCTCGCGCTCGGGGGCGACCGCGCGATCGACCTCGGTCCGCTGCACAAGCAGCTCGCCGACCTCCCCGCGTCGGACCGGCTGCGCAACCTCGCGAACGTCGCCGGGATGATCGCCCACCCGCCGGCGCTCCCGGCCACGTGGGCCGAGGCGAAGGACCTCGTGGTCCCGCAGGTGCGCACGCAGTGGTCGCTCGTGGCGACCGACACGGAGGCGCACGCGGCGGGCAGGGCCGAGCCGATCCCCCGCGCGCCCATCACCGCGCACCTCGCGTTCGAGCTCGTCGTGCCGGTCGGGGCGATCCGCCTCGCCGTCACGATGGCGGCCCTCGAGCGCTGGGGCGTCGCCGTCGACGACGCGTACCGCCAAGGCGGCGACAACCTGCGTCGGCGGCCCGACCCCGGCTGGCGGGCGAGCCCGGACGCGCCGGGCGTGTACGCGTCCGGCTGGGCCGACGGGTTCGACGCGAGCCGGCTGTTCCTGCCGCGGGCGTTCGCCGGGCTCCCCCTCCGCGGCCGGCCGGTCGTGCTCGCCCCGGGCGCGGAGCGGATCCTCGTGGCCGACGCCGCGGACGAGAACGCGTTGTTCCAGCTCGCGCGCGTCGCGCGCCAGATGTTCGAGCGGTCGAAGCGGTTCCACTTCCTCCGCGCGGTCCGCATGGGCGACGACGGCGAGACCTGGCACGACTTCATGCCCCCGCGCGACCATCCCGCCCACGACCCGCTGCGCGCGCTGCGCGGCGCCGAGGAGGTCCACGACGCGGCGCAGCACGTCGAGCTGGTGCGCCGGCTGGCGCCGCCGGGCCACCAGGTGATGCCGATGCCGGCGCTGCACGTGTTGTCGTCGCCCCTCGGCGAGACCCTCACGTTCACCGTCTGGCGCGCCGGCAAGCCCACGTCGCTGCCCCTGGCCGACGCGGTGATCCTCGTGAACGGCGACGACGTGCTCGGCTTCGCGCCGTGGGACGCACTGCGCAAGGCCGTGCCCGGCTCGCTGCGCGCGCCGCAGGGTTATCCGCCCCGCGCGTTCGCGGGCGACTTCCCGGAGCCCTGGCAGCTCGGCGGCCTCGAGCTGAAGCCCTGGGGCGGGCCCTTGCCCGCCTGACGACGCGTCGGCGTCAGCGGCGCCGCGCGAGCAGCACGAGCGCCGCCGCGAGCAGCCCGAGCTCGAGCCCGTACGCGAACCGCGCGTTCCCGAGCGCCTCGAACCCGACCCGCGCGACCGCCGTCGTGCGCAGCGCCACGATGCCGCCGTAGACGAGGGCCGCGAAGGCGAGCCCCGACGCCCGGTGCGCGGGCCGCGCGGCCGCGAGCCCGAACCACGCCGCGAAGCCGAGCTGCATCCCGCCGTACACCGCGAGCCACTCCGACGCGCCCGCGGCGCCCACCGGCGCGAGGCCGACGAACGTCGAGGTCGTGCCGGGCGCGAGGGCGCACCACAGCCCGAGGACCGCGTACAGGACGGCGTTGAACGCGAGATACGCGACGACCATGGGACCGAGTGTCCCCGCCCGGCGGGCCGCGCCCTGCAATCGGGTGCAGCGTGCGGTCGGTTCGGCGACCGGGCCTCTCGGTCCAGGGGAATCGGATCGGCTCCCTGACGTCCACGCCCTACGTGGTACCGTGGACTTGCCGACCCGGGGTACCGTCCGCGTCCGATCGCGCGGCGGGAGGGATCCATGCTTCAAGGACATCGCGGACCTCGATCGCAGTGGTGGGCGGTCGCGGTCGTCATGGGGCTCGCCGTCGGGACGGCGACCCACGCCCGCGCCGGGGACGCGCCGCGCGAACCCGCGGCGCCCGCGCCCCCCGCGCCCGTGGACCCGCCGGGGACGTACGCCGGGCGCGACGCCGCGTGGTGGGTCGGTCAATTGCGCGGCGTCGGCACGCACCAGGTCGCACGGGAAGCGCTGAAGGTCATGGGTTCGGCCGCACTGCCGGCGATCCTCGACGCCTTCGGCGACCCCGATCCGGTCGTCCGCCGCCTCTTGCGCGAGCTCGCGCGAGAGCCCAGCGGCGACCTTCGCCCGACGCGCGAGGCCCTCGGCCGTGCGCTCGACGTCACGACCGACCCGGACGACGTCGCACTGCTGATGGGGTTCGTCGACCGCCTCGGGGATGCCGCTGCACCGCTCGTGCCGAATCTCCTGCGGCACATCGGAGGGAACTCGTCGACCGGGCAGCGGGTGCTCCAGCGGGTGCAGCAGCTCGGTGGCCCGGCGGAAGCCCTCGTGCCGCGCCTCCGGGAGCTGCTCCGAGGGGACGATCCCGCGGCGAAGCTCCTCGCGCTGCGCATGATCGAGGGGTTCGGCGCCGAAGCCGCACCGGCGACACCCGACATCGTCCCGCTGCTCCAACCGCAGCAGGCGCCGATGCCGCGCCCGACGAGGTCCGCCGCCCGCACGGACCTCAGGTTGGCGGCCATCACGGCACTCGGCGCGGTCGGCACCGCCGGCGCGGAGGGACGCGAGGCCCTGGCGACGATCGTCGCGAGTGGCGACCCGGCGCTCGGCGCCGCCGCGGCAAAGGCGCTCGCGCAGATCTCCACGGCCGAACCGGAGGCCCTCGATCACATCGTCGCGCTGCTCGCCTCCGAGGATTCACGCGTCCGCCTTTCCGCGATGGCCTCGCTCCCGACGCTGCAGCGCCCGCCGCCCGCGATGCTCCAGCCGCTCCTCGCGATGCTCGTGGGGCCGCCTCCGTCGCAGGGGATGGCCGTCGCCGCATTGCGGAGGATCGACCTCGAACCTGGCGTCCTCATCCGCGCGGTCCTCGGTGCGCTGAAGCCTCCGCGGGAGGACAGCCAGGCCCGGAGCCTCGCCGCCGAGCTCGCGAGGGCCGAGCCCGTCGCATTCGTCGAGGCGTTGTCGACCGCCCCCGCCGGCATCGAGTCGTTCCTGTGGGATGTCCTGTCCGCGCTCAGTTCGGAACTCTCGCGCTCGCCCGGGCGTACCGCGGCGATCACGTGGATGCTGGCGAGGATCCGGACGACGCCGCCCTCGACGGACGTCGACCCCAGGCAGCTCTGGACCCTCCGCACCGTCCTCGGGGACGTCGGCGACGTCCCGGACATGCTCGCCGGGCTGGTCACCGGACCGGACGGCCCGGCCCGCCGCGCGGCGCTCCAGCTCCTCGGCGACCTTCCGGCCGGGGCAGGCACCCTCGCCCTCTGGCTCGACTCACCGGACGTGAGCGTTCGTAAGGCCGCGATCGAGTCGCTCGCCCGTGCAGGTCGCGAACTGACCGCCGCGGAGGACGACGCGGTCGTGCGTGCTTTGGACGACCCGATCGCCGAGCTTCGAGCCGCGGCCGCCTCGGCGCTCATCGCGCCGCGCACCGGTCGGCGCACGGCGTACGCGAGGCCGGACGCGGAGCGGCGCCGCCTCTCCGTCGCGCTCGTCGACCTGCTCCGGCGACCGGGCGACCCCGCGGCGAGGGGTGCCGCGCTGAGCGCGCTTATCTCCCTGCGGATCCCGGTCCCGGAGGCGGTGGATCCGCTGTTCGAGCTCCTGTTCGCGACCGAGGACCTGCCGTCGGTGGAGATGGTGTGCAACGCGCTGATCGCGGTCGCCGCGGGCGACACCCGCGCGATCCGTGTGCGTCTGGCGGCCGCGTTGGCTCCCGGCCAGCCGGAGCAGGCTCGAGCGAGTGCTTGCCTGGCGCTGGTCGCGCTGGGCGAGCGGCGCGACGACGTCCTCGCGGCGCTGCCGTCGCTCCTGACCGAAGGCCCGTGGCCCGCACGCTGGCGCGCCCTCGTCGCGACGCGGCAGCTGGGCGCCACGGCGGCGGCGCTCGAGCCCGCGGTCCGCGACCTGGTCTCGAGCTCCAACCATGGGATCGCGACGGAAGCCTGCCGCGCGCTCGCGGCGATCGCGCCGACGTCGGACGCCGCCCGCCGCGCGGTCGCGGCGCTCGCCCTCGAGCGCCAGAAGGTCTGGCGCGCCGCGGCGATCACCACGCTGCCGTCCTTCGGCGTCGCCGCGGTGGACGACCTCCTGCGCTGCCGCGACGACCTCGAGATGCGCGTCCACGTCTGGAGCGCCCTCGTCGAACTGGGCCCGCTCGCCCACGATGCGTTGCCGGCCCTCGAGGAGACCCTCCGCGCGTCCCCGAAGGACGCCGCTCTCCGGAACCTCGTCCAGTCCCTGCGGCTCGCGCCGCCCCCGGACCGCGATCGGTGAGGCCGGCGACCGGGCCTCGCGGTCCCGGGAGGGGGTCGGCGTCGTGGTCGGTCAGTCCTTCGGCGCCAGGAAGGCGAACAGCGGCGCGGGCTTGAAGCCCTGCGTCTGGTCGCCCGAGAGATCCGGGTTGCCGTCGAGCTGCAGCCGGCGCGGCCCGGAGCCCTCGGCGAGGTCGAGGCCGCCGAGCCGGACCCAGACGGCGCCCGGGCCGGCCGTGTCCTGAAAGTAGTACACCTTGTTCTTCTGGTCGGAGACCGTGAGCCACAACGTGTCGGCCACGTTGGGCTTGCCCGGCGTCTTGATGCCGATCGGGACGCTCACGTTGCGCATCACGCTGAAGACGGTCGCCACGGCGAGCCGAGGATCGGCGGTCTGCGCGGCCTCGTTGATGTAGTACGACATGCGGGCGAAGCGGTCGGACGCGCGGTTGGTGCCCGGCAGCATGGTCGCGCCGCCGATGTCCTTCCAGTACGCCGCGAGGCTCAGCTGCCGGTCGTAGGTCGGGGAGTTGGTCATCACCTGGTACTGCTTGCCGTGGTGGATGACGAGCTTGCCGTCGAGATACTCGAAGATGGCGGAGTCGCCGGACGGGTCGGAGACCGACAGGTGCACGGTGCCGGGCTCGCCGGTGGGGCCGACGATCGTGACCAGGCGGAACGTCTCCTTGCGCAGCCCCTCGACGGCCTCGGCCGTCGTCGCGTAGTTGTCGAGGACGTACTGCACCCACCCGGAGATCGCGAGCGTCGGGCGGGTGTCGCCGGGCGACGCCTCGGGGTACTTCGACTCGACGAGGTAGAGCAGGTTCGCGACCAGGCCCTTCTCGTTCATGCCGTCGGCCGCCGCGCCCTCGTAGATCGTGGCGACGACGCTGCCGTGGAGGCTCTTCCACACCAGCGGCGTCTTGGTGTTGCTGCTGCGCTCAAGGCCGCGCGGGTACTGCCACAGGTTCGTGTCGATGTCGCGATGGGCCCAGTCCATCGTGCGGCCCGTGACGGTCTGCCCGTCCTTGCCGAAGTACACGGCGCGCGAGCACGCCTCGGACGGCGCGGGCGCGCACAGCAGCACGAGCAGCCCGACGGGCAGGAGAAGATGCGCTCTCATCGTGAGGTCCTCCGGAAGCGACGTTTTCTGGGGGGGATGGGTGACGTCAGAACAGGACGCGGAAGCCGAAGCCGAGGCTCCAGTCGCGGTCGCGGTTGCCGCCGAGGCCGAAGCCCGGGCGGATCGAGACCCCGACGGAGCGCGAGAGCATGGTCCCGGCCTCGAGCTCGAAGAGGTGCGACACGCGGCCGTCGGCCTCCCAGTCGATGCGCGGCTGGTAGTCGGCCTGGAGCCACTTCCCCTTGGGGTCCACGCGGATCCCGATGAGCCGCAGCTCGCTCTGGTCGATGTCGGCGCGATCGTCGTCCCCGCCGACGGAGAGCCGCTGCTTGGCCGCGACGACCACCAGGTACTCGGCGCTCAGGTGCCGGACGAACGCGAACGTCGGGTTGACCTGCCACCTCCCGGTGCCCAGGAGGGTCTCGTCGGCGGTCGGCAGGCCGAGCTCGACGCCGGCGATCACCGAGTGCTTCCCGGAGGTCCAGACGTGCCGCGCGCGGACGAAGATGTCGCCGAGGCCGTACTGATGGTGGATGGGCGAAGGGAAGGCCCCCGCGTACAGCAGCGGCACCTCGAACGCGACCGCGAAGGCCTTCGACAGCGGGAGGTCGAGCTTCAGGTTCGTCGAGTAGAGGAAGCCGTCGCCCGCCGAGTCGATGTACTGCGGGTTGCACTCGAAGCGGAAGATCAGCTTCGCGGGGTCGGTGCCGGTCTCGATGGAGCCGTCGTCGCGGCGCGCGCCGTCGCCCGCGGGCTCCGCGGCGACCGCCGCGGCCGGCCGGGCCTCGCCGTCCCGGGGCGGTGACGGGTCCCCGGAGTCGCCGAGGCTGCCCGAGGCCCATCCCGGACGCTTCGGGGCGACCGCGCGCGTCACGGCTCCCCCCCCACCGCCGGGTCGCGCGAGGTCGGACGCGCTCGCGAGCACGCGCGACGGGTCCGGTCGATCGAGGCCCGCCGCGCCGGGCGCGGAGGACGCGGGCGGCGCGGCCGCCGCGGACCGGACGGCGCTCGCCGCGACGATCGCGCCGCAGAGTCCGAGCGCCCACGCGGCACGGCGGCCCCGACGACGGGAAGGGCGGGGCATGGGCCGGGTCTCCGGAGTCAGAAGGCGAACGTCAGGTTGACCAGCGCGCCGAACCAGGGCTCCAGCGTGCCGCCCGCGCTCGCGTCGAGCCCGGACCCGGGGAAGGACGCGCCCGCGCCGAGCGTGAGCTATGCGTTCGGCGTGAGCACGCGGACCCACTCGACGTAGAGATCGTCGGAGAGGTGCCGCGTCGGGACCCCGGAGACGAGGGCGAGCTGGCCGTCGATCTCCTGCAGGCGGCCGCCCTGGCCGAACTGGAGCGGGCTGTCCTCCTCGACGGCATCGACGCGCCAGTAGCCGAGGTTGACGGTGTCGCGCGGCGAGACCGCGAGGCTGAGCGCGAGGCGGTGCGACGCGACGTTCGTGTTGTAGAACGCGAGCGCCGCGTTCGAGCCCGACGCGAACGCGTGCACGCCGCCGTCGTAGTACAGCGGGTCGAAGCGCTCGAGCCCGGAGGTGCCGGGGTCGTCGCCGCTGAACCGACGGAAGGCGTAGCCGAGCTTCGGCTTGAGGGGCGCGGCGGTCCACTGGTGGCCCACCTCGAGGCTCACCGCCCACGCGGTCAGGTCGATCCGGTCGTTCCACTGGTAGGCGAGCTCCGCGCCCACGTACAGCCCGGGGACGGCGCAGCGGGCCGGCCGCAGGCGGAGGTACGCCGACACGGTCTGGGTCCCGTCGCGGCCGTCCTCGAGGATCGTCAGCGGCGCCTGGATGTAGGGCATCGTCGAGTCGAGCGCGTTG
Organism: Planctomycetia bacterium; assembly: GCA_016795345.1. Lineage (GTDB taxonomy): Bacteria > Planctomycetota > PLA2 > PLA2 > JAEUHO01 > JAEUHO01. Next base: position 14,478 of record JAEUHO010000419.1, read on the forward strand.
ACGTACGCGAGGCCCGCGTACTCGTCGCCCGGCGTCTCGGACAGCCGGAGCTCGACCTTCCCGCCGAGGAGCGTCGTGTCGGGGTCCTCGTCGTCGATCTCGTTGTAGTCGAGGGCGAACACGTCGGCGGAGAGCGCGCCGCGGCTCGCGCGGACGATCCCCGTCCACTCCCAGGACCGTCGCGGCGAGACCAGCACGGCGCCCCGCTCGTCGCCGTTCTGGGCGCCGAGGTCGATCAACATGCCCGTCCCGAGCCGGTAGGGCTGCTGCCCGGCCGAGGCGTCGATCGTCCAGCCGGTGCGCGGGTCCACCACCTTGACGCCGACGAACGCGTTCTCGAGCGAGACGCGGCCGTCGTCGCCGTCCTCGAAGAGGTCGCGGCCGAGGTTGCCGGTGGCGGCGACGGCGAGGCCGCCGTAGACCTCGACGCACGAGCCGGGCGTCCAGGTCGCGCGGACGCTCGGGATCGCCCAGAACTCGCCCCACGTCCGGTCCTTCTCGTACGCCGCGGTGGGCGCGAACGCGTCGGAGAGCCCCCAGAAGGCCTCCTGCTCGGCGACGAACTGCGCGCCCGCGAACACGCCGAACTTGAACGTCCAGCAGCCGCGGCGCACGAGGAGCGGGTCGCACGGCGGCGCGGGCGCGACGGCCACCTCGGCCGGCGCCTCCGGCGGCGGCGGCCGCGGCTCGCCCTCGCCCGCGGGTCCCGCGAGGCAGGGACCGGCCGTCGCGATCGAGACCGCGAGCGCCCCGACGGCGGCGAGCAGCCGCCGCGAGGACAGGCCCCGGGCGGAGGCTCCGGAGGCGGCCGGCGACGACATCAGCGGCCCGGCGTCAGCGTGCCGCCCCGCTGCCGGGGCGGGAACTCGGCCAGCGACCGCGCGTGCTCCTCCATCGCGTCGCGCACGAAGCCGCCGAGGAAGGCCTTCTTCATGGAGACGTCGTTGTTCTTGGTGCCGCTGTGCTTCTCGAACGGGTCCATCTTGAGGTTGAAGATCTCGGCCGCGGGCTTGTTCCAGTCGAAGAACCCCTCGCGCACCTGGAAGTGGAACTTCCAGTGCCCGACCCGGATCGCCGTCAGCGCGGACTCGTTGTACATGTACACGCGGTTGCGCGCCGACGGCGTCCCGCCGGTCGGCGCGGTCCAGTGCGCGAGCTGGTCGACGCCGTCGACGTGCACCTGGTGGCTCGCCTTCAGGCGCGCCGCCACGTCGGCGATCCCGGCCGCCGCCGCGAGCGTCGCGAAGCAGTCGAGGTGCTCGTGGATCCCGTTGCTCACCGAGCCCTTCGGGACGCGGGCGGGCCAACGCAGCAGGAACGGCACGCGGACGCCGCCCTCCCACGTCGTCGCCTTCTCGCCGCGGAACGGCGTCGTGCCGCCGTCCGGCCACCACGCCGACATCGCGCCGTTGTCGGTCGTGTAGATGACGATCGTGTTGTCGGCGATCCCCATCCGGTCGAGCGCCGCGAGCAGCTGCCCGACGTGCCCGTCGTGCTCCATCATCCCCGACCCGTAGATGTCGTCGCCGCCGGTCGCGTCCTTCGCGAGGTAGCGCGACTCGGGCTTCAGGTGCGTGTAGATGTGCATCCGCGACGGGTTGAACCACGCGAAGAAGGGCTTCCCCGCGTCGCGGGACGACTGCATGAACTTGAGCGTCCGCGCCAGGAAGGCCTCGTCGATCGTCTTCATGCGCTCGATGGTGAGCGCGCCGGTGTCGACGATCTTCTGCTTGCCGACGCGGCCGAAGCGCGGGTCCTCGGTCGGGTCGTCGGTGTCGGTGGCGACGCAGTCGAGCACGCCGCGCGGCCGGTACTTCGCGTCGAACGCCGCGTCCTTCGGCCAGTCGGGGTCCTCCGGCTCCTCCTCGCTGTTGAGGTGGTAGAGGTTGCCGTAGAACTCGTCGAAGCCGTGCACCGTCGGCAGGTGCTCGTTGCGGTCGCCCAGGTGGTTCTTCCCGAACTGCCCCGTGCGGTAGCCGAGGGGCTTCAGGACCTCGGCGAGCGTCGGGTCGCGGCGGTCGAGCCCGATCGGCGAGCCCGGCAGCCCGACGGTCGTGAGCCCGGTGCGGATCGGCAGCTGTCCGGTGATGAACGCCGCGCGGCCCGGCGTGCACGACGGCTGCGCGTAGTGGTCCGTGAACAGCTTCCCTTCCCGCGCGATGCGATCGATGTTCGGCGTGGGCGCCATCATCCCGTGGCTGTACGCGCCGACGTTCCACACGCCGACGTCGTCCGGCATGATCACGAGGATGTTCGGGAGCGAGGCCGGCGGTTCCGCGTGACCGGCCCGCGCGAGGGCGATCCCCGCGAGGGCGACCACGACCGAGAGGCGGGAGAGCGGCGAGCGCCTGCGCGCGAGGTGCGTCTTCATCGCGGCATGAAACGCATCGTCGAAGCGTCGGTCAACGCGCGCGTGGGCATCCGCGGTCGATTCGGACGAGAGAGGCCTACGCTTCGCTCAGGCTGCCGTGGGGAGTGGGACGCGAGGTGACGTACGGCCGACAAGGCGCCAGTACTCCGGCGGCTTCGCGGCGACTGCGCAGGAGAGGGCGCGTTGGAAGAGCAGCGTCCTCGATGC
>JAEUHO010000423.1 GCA_016795345.1 Planctomycetia bacterium
CCGCGGGCGACGCCGCCGCACAACGGGCACCGGCGGGGGACGGCGAGGCCCGCGCTCACGCGGCCCCCGAGGGAGGCGACGCCGGCGCGCCCGCGGCGCCGCGCGCGGGTCGCGGCGCCCCGACGAGCACCACGACGAGCACCACGAGCAGCGCGGCCAGCAGGACGCCGTGCTCGGCCGCCGGGCGCACCGCCGCCACGACGTGCCCCGCGTAGAACGCGGCGAGGCCCGCCGCCCACACGACGGCCGCCGCGCGCGCGCGGGCCCGCGGCAGCGCGAGCGCGACCTCCGCGAGCAGCGGCAGGAGCACCACGAGGTGCACCGGATAGCAGTACCGCGTCCCGAACGCGGGCAGCGCCATCCCTACGGCGAACGCCGCGCGGTGCGCCGCGCTCGCGGGGTCCCCCATCCGCCGCAGCGCGAGCACCACCGCCGCGAGGCCCGCGAGGAGCGCCGCCCCGAGCGCCACGCGGTCGGCCGCCGCCTCCGCGTCGCCGAGGTCGGGCCGTCCGTCCGGCGCGACGGGCAGGCCCTCGAGCCGCGCGATCGTCGTGCCGGCGACGCGCCGCACGCCCTGGTTCTTGAACGACCACTCGTTGATCGCGTAGTCGCGCCGCAGGTCGGCCAGCTCGCCCGGCGCGGCCGCGTACACGTCGCGCCCCACCTCCAGCCAACGCGCCGTCACCTCGCGCGCGCGCGCGGGCCCGAGCGCGAGCGCCGGCACCACGACGAACGCAACCGCGAGCCCGGCCGCGAACCCCAGCGGGAACCGCCGGGCCGCGCGGTCGCCCCGCGCGATCCGCACGAGGCACGCGAGCCCCACCATGGCCGCCGGCAGGAGCGGCGTCAGCCGCAGCCCGACGCCCGCGGCCAGGAGCAGCCCCGCCCGCGCCCCGCGCCCGCGCGCGAGCGCGGCCCACGCGAGCACCTGCAGCGCGAGCAACAGGAGCGTCACCTGCCCCCGCTGCAGCGTCTGCACGATGAACGGCGCGCACGCGAGCGCGCCGAGGCCGACGGCGAACGGGCCTCGCGTCCCGAGGCCACGGGCCAGCGCCCGCGCGGCGAGCCACAACGCCGCGACCGAGAGCCCGTAGACGACGAGCGCGGCGTCGGGCACCGCGAGCGCCGTCAGCGGCCGCGCGACGATCGCGAGCAGCGGCGGGTAGACGTAGCGCCAGCCGCGCGGGCTCGCGGCGTCGTACGGGTCGCCGCCGGCCGCGAGCGCCTCCGCGGCGGCGAGGTAGACCGTCAGGTCGGTCCGGTGGTACTTGGCCCCGCGGTCGGTGCGCGCGCGCTGCCGGACGTCGAACCACCCGAACGCGACGATCGCGAGGATCGACGCGACGACGAGGCCGACGACGACGGGGCGGCGTTGCACGCCGCGACCCTACCGCCGCGCGCGTCGATCCCGAAGGTGTTGCGGGCCGACCGCCGGCGGCCGGGCCTCGCGGTCCCGCGCGCGCGACGGCTAGGGAATGACGACGATCAGCGTCGAGGTGCGGTCCGCGCGGCGGATCGTGAGGAGATACGTCTGGCCGGAGGCGGCGCCGTTGAAGGTGCCCGCGAGCGCCGACGGCGACGCGACGGGCCGGCCGTCGAGCAGCGCGATGACGTCGCCGGCGCGGAGGCCCGCGATCTCGGCGTTGCTGCCGGGCGTGATCGTCGCGACGGTGACGCCGGCGGCGCCGGCGGCGAGCGAGAGGCCCACGGGCGGCCGGGCGGGGCGCGCGGCGGGCGGCCGCGGCGCCGGGGTCGGCGTCGCGCGCGGCGACGGGGTCGGCAGCAGCGGCTCGGCGGAGCGCGGCGACGGGGCCTCCGTCGCGAGCGGCGGCGGGCTCGGGCGCGACGCGGCGCCGAGGTTGCGGTCGAGCATGCGCTGCACGTCGTCGGCGGGCACGGTGAACGCGATGCCCTGGGCGTTGGCGTGGATGGCCGAGTTGATGCCGATCAGCTCGCCGTCCACGTTGAGGAGGGCGCCGCCGGAGTTGCCGAGGTTGATGGAGGCGTCGGTCTGGATGAGGCCCTGGAGGGTGTGGCCGCTCGAGAAGGTCGCCGTGCGGCCCTTGGCCGAGACGATGCCCATGGTGACGGTGTCGCCGAGGCCGTACGGGTTGCCGATGGCGATGGCGGTCTCGCCGATCATCACGTCGCACGTCGCGCAGATGCTCACGTACGGGAACGGGCCGCCGGCGATGCGCAGGAGCGCGAGGTCGTGGGAGGGGTCGTTCTCGAGGACGCGGGCCTCGTAGGCCTGGCCGCCGACGGCGCGCGCGAGGGAGCAGTAGACGCGCGCCGCGCCGCGGACGACGTGGGAGTTGGTGACGACGTAGCCGTCCGGGTGGACGATGACGCCGGCGCCGGAGCCGCGCCCGCCGCCGCGGCCGCCGGAGTCGGTGGTCACGTTGACGACCGCGGGGGCGGCGCGCTGGACCGCGAGGACGACCGGCGTGACGCGGGCGTCGCCGACGGCGGAGGCCGCGCCGACGTGACGCGCGACGCCGAGCCCGGCGAGGCCGAGGCCGAGGGCGAAGCAGAACACCGAGGCAGGTGACGGTCCGGACATGGCCCCTCCCGGGACAGACCGCGAGCCGGGCCCGGGGCCATCCAATCCTTGGATCGGTCCGACCGGCGGAACGCCGCACCACGCGGCGCCCGGAGGCGGGCCGAGATCAACCGAACAGCGAGCAAACGGCGGCGACCCGCGCGGCGGACCGCGCCGGGCCGTCGCGCGACGAGCTCGTCCCAGAGACCCGGGGCGAGGTCGTCGAAGTCGGCGGGGACGACCTCGCGGCGGAGGGCGACCAGCGTGCGGACCGCGAACCGGGGCGCGAACAACGCCCGCACGTCGGCGAGCGCGTGCCACCCGGTGACGAGGGCGTGGACGCGCCCCCCCGGCCGCAGGTGCGCCGGGGCGGCCCGCGCGAGGCGCCGCAGCGGCGCGAGGCCGTCGGGCCCGCCCCACCGGGCGACCGGGAGCGGGCGGCGCGACGGGGTCTGGGGGAGGTTCGCGACGATGCGGTCGAACCGCTCGCCGGCGACGGGGGCGAACAGGTCGCCGTCGCGCACGTCGACGTCGAGGCCGAGCCGACGCGCGTTCGCGCGCGCGCAGCGCACGGCGGCGGGGTCCACGTCGGTGAGGACGACGCGGCCGGCGCCGCGCGACGCGAGGCCCAGCCCGAAGTAGCCGGAGCCGCACCCGAGGTCGAGCACGTGCTCGCCGGGCACGACGGCGAGGGCGCGCAGCAGGCGCGGGGCGAACGGGTCCACCGGATGGACCCCCTCGGCCGAGCGGAGCGACGTCGGCGGGAGGGTGCGACTCGTCACGGGCGGGAGTCTAGGCCCGGGCGCAGGGGCGCCGAGCCGGTCACCTCCCGGAAACGCCGACGGCCGCGCGTCCGGGGACGCGCGGCCGTCGGGAGGGGGCGCCGGCCCGGCCGCGCGGGGCCCCGGAGGGCGCCGCGGCGGCCGCGTCGGACGTCGGGCCTACTTCAGGAAGTCGTGCCAGGGCATCGAGTCGAACACCTTGACGATCAAGGGCGCGAGCACGAGCGAGATCACGGCCATCAGCTTGAGCAGGATGTTGATCGAGGGGCCGGCGGTGTCCTTGAAGGGGTCGCCCACGGTGTCGCCGACGACGGCGGCCTTGTGGCGCGGAGTGCCCTTGCCGCCCGACTTCTCGATGTGCTTCTTCGCGTTGTCCCAGGCGCCGCCGGTGTTCGACAGCATGATCGCGAGCGGGACGCCCGAGACCAGGGAGCCGGCGAGCAGGCCGCCGAGGGCGCTGGGCCCGAGGAGGAAGCCGATCACGATCGGGACGAAGACCGCCATGAGGCTCGGCTTGATCATCTCCTTGAGCGCCGCCTGCGTGGTGATGTCCACGCAACGGGCGTAGTCGGCGCGCGCCTCGGGCTTGCCCTCGCGCAGGCCGGGGATCTCGCGGAACTGGCGCTGGACCTCCCGGATGACGCCCTGCGCCGCGCGCCCGACCGCGTTCATCGCGTACGCGCTGAACAGGAACGGGATGACGCCGCCGATGAGCGCGCCGGCCAGCGTGTACGGGTTGGCGAGGCTGAAGTCGACCGTCGCGCCGGCGAGCTCGACCGCCTGGCGGAAGGCCACGAACAACGCGAGCGCGGTGAGCGCCGCCGAGCCGATCGCGAAGCCCTTCGCGATGGCGGCGGTGGTGTTGCCCGCGGCGTCGAGGCTGTCGGTGCGCTGGCGCACCTCGGGGGGCATGTGGGCCATCTCGGCGATGCCGCCCGCGTTGTCGGCGATCGGGCCGTACGCGTCGACGCCGACCGTGATGCCGAGCACGCCGAGCATGCCGACGGCCGCGAGCGCGATGCCGAAGATGCCGCCGCAGAGGTGGCCGACGATCACGGCGACCGCGGTGAGCACCAGCGGGACCACGCACGAGCGGAAGCCGATGGCGAGGCCGCCGATGATGTTGGTGGCGTAGTTGTCGCTCTGCTCCGCGAGGTCCTCGACGGTCTTGCCCGAGGTGAAGAGCTCGGCGATGAGGCCGATCAGCATGCCGCAGACGAGGCCGCCCACCACGGCGCCGGCCCACTTCATGGCGTCGGGCTGGTCCTTGAACAGGAGGGCCGAGATCGCGAAGCAGCCGGCGGCGAAGAGGCCGGCGGAGAGGAACGTGCCGCGGCGCAGCGCGGCCTGGGGGTCGCCCCCCTCCTCCATGCGCACGGCGAAGACGCCGACGATCGACGAGATCACGCCGAGCGCGAGCACCGCGAAGACGTACCCGAGGGCCGCCGAGCCGGCGCCGCCCGCCTCGAGGGCGATGACCGCGGCGGAGACGATGGCGCCGACGAACGACTCGAACAGGTCGGCGCCCATGCCGGCCACGTCGCCGACGTTGTCGCCCACGTTGTCCGCGATGACGCCCGGGTTGCGCGGGTCGTCCTCGGGGATGCCCGCCTCGACCTTGCCGACGAGGTCGCTGCCGA
>JAEUHO010000427.1 GCA_016795345.1 Planctomycetia bacterium
TCATCGCCCCACCAGTACCGGCTCGTCGTTCCGGCGCGGCAGGCGTACTCCCACTCAGCTTCCGTCGGCAATCGGTAGACGTGCGCCGGGTCCTGCGAACTCAGCCACCTTGCGAACTCGATCGCGTCGTTGTAACTGACCTCCGCGACTGGCTGCGCGTCAGCGTTCAACCCGTCGCCTTGGAAGTCACGGCTGTCGTGCGCCGCCTTAAACTTTCGATACTCGAAGTTCGTCGTCTCGGTGATCGCCATGTAGTACGACTTCGTCAGCGTGACCTTGTGGGGTACCTCGTCTGGTCTGGGTTCCGACTCCGCGTCACCCATCGTGAACGTCCCCTCTGGGATCAGGACGAATCGCATCCCGATTGCGTTCTGGAATGCCACCGGTACGCCCGCCCTCTTCGCCGCCTCGACTTGAATGGGGGCGACCTTGGCCCAAGGGGGAACGGAGGGCGAGACCCCCTTCGGGTCGCTCGATGGGTGTCCCTCTCGCCCGCACGCGGGGAGAGCCAGCGCCGCCGCCAGGATCAACAAGACGCGCATGGTCGTGCTCCGGTCCTGCGGGACGGCATCACCGAGTTGCGGGGGTAGGCGGCAACTCGGCCGTCTCTGAACGGCTCGATTCGCGCCGGAACCGGCGCGGAGCTCATGGAGGGGGGGGCGAAAGTCCGTCTGGATCAACGACGGGGTCTGTCTCACCGCTTGACGTCGGACGGCGCGAACGGCGCTACCTCTTCGGCGGCTGGGACGGGGTGGCGGCGGGGGATCCGATGGCGTCGTTCACCGCCTTGCGAGTTTGAACGAGGTTCTTCTCAACCGCGTCCAGTCTCGCGTTGAACAGAGCGATGCACTCCTGCTCTGACTTCTTCGCTGCCGCCGGGTCCGGCTCCTTGCCAGCCTGAAGCAGGCAGGCCTGCAAGTCCCGGTTCGCTGTGTACACCTCGTCGTAGAACCACTGATCCAAGCCTGCCATCGCGGCCTTCAGTTTCTCGTCTCGAAGCGGATCCGGCTTGTCAGCCACCGGGGGAGGCGCGTCGGGCGTACACGGCACGGACGGACAGCGACGGGGCGTCGGGCAGCAGCAATCCCTGGTTGAGCAGCCCCAGATCAACAGGGGCATGGCGACAAGGAGTACAGTGCGCGTCATGTGCGGCTCCCACTCGTGAGCACGAGGTTGGCACCGAGCCTACCTCGTGGGAGCTGTCTGCGCGCTCCCCGGGGTCGTCTCAGTGTCGCACGATTGAGCCCCCAGGACTCTTGTCATGGTGCGCCCCGACCCATGCCGTTTGCGAACGCCTCCCCCCCGTGGTTCAATCTCTCGTGTAACCAGTAGCGACCGCCCGGCGGCTGTGCCCCGGGGCGTGATCGCCCGCGACATCTGGCGGCTGCGCCGCCGGGTCGGATCGCGGAGTAGCTGAGCGCCGCACCGAGGCCGAGCCCGGTGCTGTGACGCGCGGCTGCGCCATCCCGCCACACGCGCGGGGCGCACCTACGTCGTGCCCCCTCGCGCCCGAGGAGGCATCCCCGTGTCCCGATTCGCGCTCGTCGCCGAAGAGTCCACCAAGAAGGCCGCCGCCAAGCGTGCGGAGGCCAACGCGCTTGCCGACAAGGAAGGGGGGCTCTCCAAGGAAGAGGCAGCCCGCTTCGACGCCCTCCTCGCCGAGGCAGAGACCTTCGACGCGGAGGCCACCGAGAACCGCACCCGCGCCGAGCGGCTCCAGAAGAACGGCGAGGCGCTCGCCGGCTACAGCCGCCCGCGCCCGCGGCAGGCCGCCGACCCCCAGGGCGAGCCGATCGTGGCCCGCGAAGGGTGGCGCGAGGACCCGAAGTGCGGGTTCAAGACGCCGAAGGAGTACCTCCTCAAGGTCATCGAGGCCCCGAAGGCCCGGCGGCTGGACGAGCGGCTTCAGTTCCTCGCCGCCGCGGGCTCGGACGAGCAGGGGGAGTACTCCGACCCCCACGGCAACTTCCTCGTGCCGACGGGGTTCTCGCCCACGCTCATGACGACGCCGACCGAGGCGGACCCCGTCGCCGGGCGCACGACGGCGCTGCCCATGACCTCGCCGATGGTCGAGTGGCCGGCGCGCGTGGACAAGGACCACCGCACGAGCGTCTCCGGGGGGCTCACCGTCACCCGCAAGGCCGAGACGGTTGCCGCGATCGCGAGCCGGCAGAAGTACGAGAAGATCCGCATGGCCGTCGACGACCTGTTCGGGGTCGCCATCGCCACCGAGCGGATCCTCTCCGACTCCCCGATCTCGTTCGCGGCCCTGCTCGAGGCGGGCTTCGCCGAGGAGTTCGCCGCGAAGCTGCTCGAGGAGCGCCTCTACGGCTCGGGCATCGGGGAGTACCTCGGCGTCCTCAACTCCCCCTGCCTCGTCGCGATCACGCGCGCGGGTGCGGGCGCCCTGGCCGGGGCCGACATCCTCAAGGCCCGCCGGCGCTGCTGGCGCTACGGCGACGCGATCTGGCTCGCGAACCACGACACGTACGAGGACCTCGCCAAGGCCCACATCTCGGGGACCAACGGCGACGTGTTCCTCTTCTCGCCCGCCCGGGGCGAGGACGTTCCCGACATGCTGCTCGGGCGGCCCGTGTTCTTCACGGAGTTCGCCGAGACGAAGGGCACCAAGGGCGATCTGATCCTCGGGAACTGGTCGCAGTACCTGGAAGCCGTCTACCAGACCGAGCAGCGCGCCGAGTCGATCCACGTGCGGTTCCTCGAGCACGAGCGGGTCTTCAAGTTCTGGATCCGCAACGCGGGCGCCCCGTGGTGGAGCGCCTCCCTCACCCCGAAGAAGGGCGCGGACACGCTCTCGCCCTTCGTCGTGATCGCCACGTAGTCCCAGGAACCGGAGCACCCCATGGGCGTCAGCGTTCAGGCCACGAACCGCTTCCTCGCGAACCACGCGGTGAAGCTCTACGACTTCGACCCCGACGGCGTCAACCCGGTCGACGTCGCCTGGGTCCCGTTCCACTCGTTCTTCGGGCTGGTCGTCGGGTTCTTCCGCACGATCGGGACCGGAGCCGTGGACGGCTTCAAGATCCTCGCGAACACGAAGGCCGACGGCTCGGGCACGGACGTGGCCGTCAAGGCCCACGCGCTTGGCTCCCAGCCCGACGCGGTCGGCGATCAGGTCTGGCTCGAGGTCACGGCCGAGGAGGTCCGCCAGGCGTGCACCGACGCCGGGCTGGTCCCGGCCGCGGTTTCGGCCAACGTCGAGTTCGCGACCGCCACCGACGAGGGCGTCGTGGTCTACATCCGGACCGACCCGCGCTTCGCCAAGGACGGGCTCACGGCGGACGTCGTGGCCTGATGCTCCCGAGGAAGGTCATCGCCGGGCCCGCGCAGGAGCCGCTCACGCTCGAAGAGGCGAAGCGGTTCCTGCGGATCACCTCCGACGCCGAGGACGACGTCGTCCTCGCGCTGGTCGCGGCGGCGAGGAAGCGCATCGAGCGCGGCACCGAACTGGCGCTGATCACCCAGACCGTGGAGGTGAAACTCGACGGCTTCTGGGGCTCCTGCGCGATCGAACTCCCGATGCCGCCGCTCCAGGAGGTCGTCTCGATCCAGTACCTCGACGCGGCGGGGGCGCTCCAGACCCTCCCGGCCGACACCTACAAGGTGAGCACGCACCGCCGCCCCGGGCGCGTGTGGCTCGCCTCGGGGAAGTCTTGGCCCACGACGAAGGACGAGCGCGAGGCGGTGACGGTCACCTTCAACGCGGGCTTCGGTGACGACCCCACCGACGTCCCCCCGAACCTGATCCACGCGATGCGCATGCTCTGCGCCCACTACGACCGCCACCGCGAGGCGGTGATGGCGGGCGAGGCGCCGCAACTCGTGCCCGAGGGCGTCGAGGCCCTCATGGCGGGCGAGCGCATCCCGGAGGCCGCATGAGCCCCGACCGGCAGCCGACGGCCATCCGACCGGGATCCGACCGAGATCCGACCGGAATCCGACAGCGATCCGACAGCAATCGGACCGCGAACCAGCTACGAGCCGAGCGTGAGTCGAACGGGGCGGGATCTCCGCTGGAGACGCCGGGGGTGTACCTCGGCGAGGGGACCTCCGCACCGGGAAGCTCGCGCTCGCTCTCTTCTTCTCGTGGAGGTGGAACGTGGCAGACCTGACCGTGACCGCATCCCAGGTGAAGGCCGGCGCCGGCGCCGTCGAGGGCACCGGCGTCGCCGGGACCACCGTCACCGCCGGGCAGCCCGTCTACGAGGACGCGACCGACGGGCGGATCAAGCTCGCCGACAGCAACCTCTCGCTCGCGGCTGCCAAGGCCCGCGGAGTCGCGCTCCATGGCGCGCTCGCGAACCAGCCCATCCGCTACCAGAAGGGCGGGAAGGTGATCCTCGGGGCCGGGGCCGCGCCCGTGAAAGGCACGATCTACGTCGCCTCGGCGACCGCGGGGGGCATCGCCCCGGCCGCGGACCTCGTCTCGGGGTGGCACGCGACGATCCTCGGGGTTGGCGACGGCGACGGGGGCCTCGATCTGGTCCCCGGGGGCCCGTTCGCGAGCGGGCACGCGGTGCCCTGATGCGGCTCGGCGACCTGCGCCATCTGCTGGTTCACGAGGTCGCGGTCGAGGACCGCGAGGCCGACGGGGGCGTCGTGCTCACCTGGGTGCCCCGCGACACGGCGTGGGGGCACGTCGAACCCCTCTCGGGACGCAAGCTCGAACTGGCCCAGCGCCAGGAGCCCCGCGTCACGCACCGGGTGACGCTGCGCTACCACCCGACGCTCCAGGCGAGCGACCGGCTCGTCTTCGGGGAGGGCAGGGCGCTCCACGTGCACAGCGTCCTCACCGCCGACGAGGACCAGAACGAGACGGTGGTGCTCGCGGAGGAGGTCCCGAAGTGATCGACGAGGCCCTCCAGGACCACTGCCTGTCGGACGCGACGCTGCGGCGCCTCGTGGGGGACCGGATCTACCCCGACTTCGCGCCGGCTTCCGCGGCCGTGCCCTACGTCCTGCGCTCGCGGCTCTCGAACCCCCCGCACGACCACCTCGCGGGCGAGGCCGCGATCGCCTCCCCGACGTTTCAGTTCACCGTCGTCGCGGCGAGCAACAAGCAGCGCAACGAGGTCGCGGACGCGCTCCGGGCGTCGCTCTCGCGCTACTCGGGCCCCATGGGCACGGACGACGTCGAGGTCGCCTCGCCCGAGGAGGCCGACGACCTCGAGTCCGCGGCGGACGGGAGCGAGCGGCGGTTGTTCGTCCGGCGGCTCGACTTCGAGGTCTGGCACAGCAAGGAAGTGGCGAGGTAGCCCATGCCCAGCAACAAGTTCGTCAGCGTCGCCAACGGCCTCAAGATCGCGTTCGGGAAGAGCGGATTCGAGGCCGACATCCTCTCCGTCTCGCACTCGGGCGTGGCCCGCGCGCTCATCGAGACGTCCCACATGGGGACCCCGGAGCCGCAGGACGGGGAGATCGGCGGGAAGACCTTCATCGTCGATCCCCTCGAAGACCCGGGCCAGCTCCAGCTGCAGGTCCACTACGACCCGAGCAACCCTCCCAAGCGCACCGACCCCGACGATCCCGAGGCGATCGAGGTCACGTACCGCAAGCCCAAGGGCGCGACGACCGCGGCGCGGCTCGTGGGCGACGGCTGGCTTCAGGAGTGGAGCGCCGAGATGAACCTGGGGGCCAAGATGACCGCGACCCTGACGGTCAAGTTCACGGGCCTCCTCAACGTCGTGAAGGCGGCCTGACCATGAGCAACGACCTGCGTTCGAAGATCCTCGCGTCGACGGGGCTCGCCCCTGTCCCCGTACCCTGCCCCGAGTGGGGCGCCGACGTCGTCGTGTGGATCCACCCGCTCACGGGCGACCAGCGCGACGCATTGGAGGAGGAGAGCACCGAGCTCGCCGTCGCCGAGGACTTCGCCCCCGGTTCGGGCAAGCGCCGGCTCCACGCGCGCGCGGTCGTGCGCGCGGCGCGCGATGGCGAGGGGCGCCCCGTGTTCACGCTCGACGACGTCGAGGCGCTGGCGACGAAGGACGCCCGTCCGCTCGACCGCTGCTACCGCGTCGTGGATCGTCTCTCGGCGGTGTCCGAGGAGGAGGTCTCGGGCCTCCTGGGAAAATCCGTCGCGACCCCTGGCGACGCTTCCTCTTCCGACTCTGTCGCGAGCTCGGAGTAGCCGCCCCGCGGCTGCTCCTCGAACAGGTCACGTCGAAGGAGCTCTCGGAGTGGGCCGCCTACCTCCGCTCGCTCGACGACGTGCGCGAGCCGGCGCCCCGGCCCGCGCGGGCGAGTCTCCCGGCGACGGCGGGCGACGACCCCGAGGTCTCCTGGCAGCGGCTCCTCTCCTTCGCCGACCGCGTGAACACCTCCCGAGGCAGAGCCTGACGTGAGCACCTCTCGCTCCATCCAGATCTCGCTGTTCGGGGACAAGGATCTCGAGGCGGCGTTCAACGCCCTGGCGCTCAACGTCCAGAAGAAGGTCTTCCGCCCGGCACTGCGGGCCGGGATGAAGGTCATCCACCGGGCGATCCTCTCGCGGGTCCCCGTGGACACGGGCGCGCTCCGCGGCGCGATCAAGCTCCGGGCCGGCCAGCGTTCTCGCGGCCAGATCCGCCTCGCCGTCTTCGTAGACAAGGACCGCCTGCCCAAGCGCGCGAAGAGCGGGGCGAAGGAGTGGTTCTATCCGGCCCACGTCGAGTTGGGTCACCTGGCCCCCGGGAAGAAGGGTGCGGCCCCCGGGAGCGAGGTGCGGGCGTTCGTCCCGCCGCGCTCGTACATGCGGGCGGGCTTCGACGAGGCGAAGGAGGCCGCCATCGCCGCGATCGAGGTCGAGGCCGGGCGACGGATGGAGGCGCTCTTCCTCCACCCGAAGCAGGCGGGCGCGCTGACCGACCCGGAGGACTGACCCGTGTCCGGGACGCTGCGCAACCTCCGCACCACCGCGACCGCCGAGGTGTCGAACCTTGAGCAGGGAATGCGGAGGGCGGCTGCGGCGACCCGGCAGGTGGGCACGGCGGCCGAGGAGTCGAGCCGCCGGGGCTCGCGCGCCATGGACGACCTCGGGCGCCGGGGCGGTGTCTCCCTCGGCGTCGTGGGGAAGGGCGCGCGGGAGGCATCGATCGGCCTCCTGCAGCTCGGCGACACGGCGGGGGCGACGTCCTCGAAGGTCGGGGGCCTACTCTCGGGGATGGTCTCGGGCTTCGCGGGCGGGGGCCTGCTCGGCCTCGGGATCGGTGCGGTCACGGGCGCCATCGCCCTGCTCGGGTCCCGCTCCGAGGAGACGCGCAAGGAGCAGGAGCGCCTGCGCGCAGAGCAGGAGAAGGCGGCCGAGCAGGCGCGCGACGCGGCCCAGAAGGCCCGGGACGCCGCGGAGCAGAAGGCCAAGGACCTCCAGCAGATCAGGGACGAGATCGACCTGATCAACGCCCGGACCGAGGCCGAGCGCCGGGGCGTCGAGGACCGCATCGCCTCACGGAAGGCCGGCGAGAAGGGTCCGGACTACGCGAAGCTCGAAGCGCAGAAGCAGGACGCGGAGGCGCGACGGCGGGCCCGCGAGGAGGAGAACCGGGCCGCCGAGGAGTCCGCCGCGCGGTCCAAGCGCGACGCGGAGGCGATCGCGGAGCTCAACCGCCGGGCGGCCGAGGCGCAGAAGGAGCTCACGAAGCGGCTCGAAGAGCAGGCCCGACGCGAGTTCGAGGTCATGACGCTCACGGCCGAGCAGCTGAAGGCCAAGGAGCGCGCGAAGCTGATCCAGGACCTGCTCACCGCCGGGAAGAAGGAGGAGGCCGAGGCGATCCGACAGGCCATCGAGTACGAGAAGGCGGTGAAGGGTCGCGAGGACAAGGCCAAGGAGGAGAAAAAGGCCGCCGAGGAAGCCCGGCGCGAACAGGAACGCCAGGCCGAAGCGCACGATCGGCTCGCGAAGGCCGCCGACGAGCAGGTCGAGCGGCTGCGCAACGAGCGAGCGTTGCTCGCGGCAGGGACGGAGGAGATCCGCAAGCGCGAGGAGCGATGGCAGCGCGTGAAGGAGATCATGAAGGAGTACGGCGCGGAGGCGCGCAAGGTGCTCGTCGAGCAGCAGAAGCTGTGGGCCGAGGAGGATGCTCGCGACGCGAAGAAGCAGGCCGACGCGCAGGCGACCGCCTCGAAGGGGGCCAAGGCGAAGGCCACGAAGGCGGACAGCGGCCGGCCGTCCACGAGCCTCGATGACTACGACCCCGGGTCCGGCATGGGCCCGAACGCCTGGCGGCGTGAGCAGAAGAAGGCCCAGCGGCAGTACGACAAGAACCGCCACCACGTGAACAACCTCCGCGCCGAGAAGCGCGGGATGGGGATCAGCCTCGACGACTGGGGGGGCTACTTCTCCTGGGCGCGGAGCTACGACCCCGATGCGAAGAAGCGCGGCGGGGCTGGCGAGGACGACCAGTCCGGCGGCCCCCCCGCGCCGCCGGGTGGCCCGAACCCGAACGGCGACGGCCCCCTGGTCCCGCCGACCTACCCCTCCCACCCGCCCGCGATCACGCCCGGCGACGCGGCCGGACCCCAGAGCGGGGGCGCGCAAGAGGCCCAGCAGGCGCTCGACGCGACGGCGACGGCGACGAAGCAGGCGGCCGACTCGCTGGGTGCCATCGCCCCCTCGGCGAAGGAGGCGGCCGACGGCGCGCGCAAGACCGCCGACGCCGCGACGGGACTGGACGGGCCCGTGAAGGAGCTGGCCACGGGGCTCACGGACGCGGCGGCCGGGATCGACGCGGTGAAGGCGTCCGTGGGCGAGGCCGTCACCGGGGTCCAGCAGGTCGTCAAGGTCGTCAACGACCTGCGCGGCGAGATGACGAAGCTCAAGCAGGCGCTCGATCAACTCGGGAAGGCGGCCTGACATGGCGGCCGCGACCGGACGCTTCTACTACGGGGACTTCCGCCTCTGGCGCGAGGCGATCGCGCCCGACGAACGCTACGGACGGACGGTGCTCCAGGAGTTCTCCGGGATCGACCAGCCCCGTGTGCTCGTGATCGCCGCGAGCGGGAACGCCGGGCTCGACCTCGAGTGCCGCTGTCTCGGCTTCCCGAACCCCGGCTCGAAGTCCAAGAAGGGCTGGGTCGCCGTAAAGCGGGGCCTGCGGGTCGGCATGGACGCCCGCATCCACCGGACGGACCCGGTCGTCTGGATCGAGGACGACACGACGCGGCGCGTGCTCACGTCCGTCGGGGGCTCCCCGGCGCTCCACGTCGCGGGCGGGCACCCCTACTTCAACGGCGACGTCGTGCTCGTGCGTCGCGCGGGCGTCGGGCTCTTCTCCCTCGGGACGGTGTCCGGGGCGACCGGCACCGCGTTCGACCTCTCCTCGCTCTCCGTCGGCATCCCGCTCCACGCGCTCGCGGCCGGCGACGAGGCGTTCCTCGTCGAGGCGTACTGGCTCGCGATGGTCTGGCGGGACTTCGAACCGCGCGACGAGCGGGGCTGGTGGGCCAAGGAGGTCGGGTACACGTTCCGCGGGAACGGTGCGGTCACCTACGCGCGCACCACGGCCACGGTGGGGAGCTGACCGTGGCCTCCGCGAACCTCCTCTTCCGCCACGACTTCGACGGGGCCGGCTACCCCTCGTTCAACGTGGTCTGGCCGGACTTCACCTTCGAGGCGGCGGGCGACGTGAACGCCAACGGCCGCCCCCGCCCCGTCGTGGACGGCATGGGCCACGGGCTCCCGTCGCGCACGATCGGGGGCGTCACCTGGCGCGCGAAGAGCGACCACGCTCCGGGACGGCAGGCGCACCGGACGGCCCTCTGGGCGATCTGGAAGAACGCGGGCTTCGCCGGCCGCCGCGAGGTCGGGATCATCGTGCGTTACCTCGATCCCGCGAACTGCCTCGTGGCTCGCCTGCGCTCGATGGGGACCGCGAATCCCGAGCTGCGGCTGTTCAAGGTCGTCGGCGGGGTCGCGACCCAGCTCGGGGCGACCTACACGGGTGCCGACGTCTCCGCGACGCGGCTCAACGCCGGGATCGAGTGGGCCGTGCGCGTCGAGGACCTCGCGGGCAGCGGCGACACGAAGGTCGACGTGTACGTGGGGACGCAGACCGCGGTCGAGCGCGGATCGCTGCGGATCTCCTGGACGGGGGACGTCGGGGCGCTCCGCGGGCTCCACACGTCGGGCGTCGAGCTCACCGACCAGGTCTACGGCGACGACGTGCGCGTGGACAACCTCGTCTGCTACGACCTCACCGACGAGTGGAACCCCTCCGGGCCGCCGCCGGGGCCGGGGTCGGGCTGGCAGGTGGAGCTCGGCAATACCCTTTACGCGCTCGACGAACTCTCCGCGATGACGCCGCGGATCGACCTCGTGCGCGTGACGCAGGGCTACGGCCAGAAGGGGAACAGCGCGACGTTCCGGGTCGCGGGCGACTACCGCCAGACGGCGATCCTCTTCCCCGGCCAGTCCGTGCGCGTGCTCCACGACGGGGCCGTGCGCTTCCGGGGCTGGGTGGCCGACGGCCAGCTCTCGGCCGACCCGACGGAGTCCCAGGACTGGAACTGCTACGACGCCCACTGGAACGCGCGCCTTGTGACGCTGCTGCGGTCGGACAAGGTGGGCTCCTACTACTACAACGTGACCGACACCGAGGGCGACGAGTACGACTCGGACCTCACGGGCAAGACGATCGGGCAGATCCTCAAGCACCAGTTCCAGGAGAATGCGGCGCTGCTCCGGTTCTACGGGTGCGCCCCGCCGAGCGGCGACGCCTTCGTTTCGACGGAGCTCGATCTCCTCGACGCCGAGATCCCCGACGTCGTCGCCTCCGGGCAGTTCCCCGTGATGGTCGACACGCTGCTTCGCTTCATGGGGCACAAGTTCGTCGTGTGGGTGGACCCCGACGACCTGCGATGGCACTTCCGCGACGTGACCACGCTCGCGGGCGAGGACGTCTCGTTCACGTCCGAGTGGGTGACCTTCAAGGTGAAGCCCGACCGGGACAAGGCGTACACGCGCGTCGAGTGGCGCGGGACGCGGAAGGCCGACGCGGATCCGGTGAAGCTGAAGCTTAGCGACGGGTCCTTGAAGCCCATCTGGACGAAGGAGCAAGAGGACAAGTACGGGAAGAGCAAGCGCAACCGCAGCACCGCGACGGGGAAGATCCTCGGCGCGAGCGAGGGCATCGCCCCGGACGGGCTGATCCGGCCCTACGTCGATGTGGCGGCGGGGCTCTTCGACGCGGACGACTTCCGCGGCGGCGTCCTTACGGTCGACGGCGACGCCATCCCGCGCTTCGTCGTGACGCACACGAGCACGCGGTTCTGGCTGTCGCCGCCGTCCTGGGGAGGCGGGACGCCGCCGCCCCCGGGCTCGTCCTACATCGTGAGCCTCGTGGATGAGAACGCGGCGGCCGAACTCTCGGCCCAGGGCGTGGGGCGCGGGTTCTACCTGTTCCCGCCCGTGGACATCTGCGGCTACCCGTCGGCTGCCTCGGGCTACAAGCTCGGGAGCCTCTGGCAGCACGGCTTCTGCGGGAAGGCGACGGCGCTGACGCAGGGCGAGGACGGCTCGGTCTACTCCGAGGAGTACCAGTACAGCGTCCGCGTCCCGAACCAGTTCCAGCGGTCGGCCGGGTTCTGCGACATGACGGTGCGCCTCTCGGAGAAGCCGAAGCCGAGCATCGGGCTGATCAACTTCCTGCCTCCCGCTGGGGGCTCGCCGCCGACGTCGTCGTGCGTCCCCGGGAACACCAACAAGCCCTCGCAGATGCCGCTCGTGGACATCGAGCTCGAGGTCCCCGTCCGCGAGGACGCCGCCGCGTGGTTCGCGGAGCCTCCCGACGTCAACGGGAAGCCCGCGTTCCACGGGCCCGCGTTCTCCGACGACCCCGCCGTGTGGGACGGCGCGGGCGAGCCCTACGACGACGACTGGCGCGTGACGCAGACCTACATCGTCGACGACCCCGACTTCGTGGACGCGGCGCAGGAGGCGGGGCTGCGCAAGGCCGCGCAGGCGATCCTCGACGTCAAGAGCCAGAAGCAGTACCTGTTCGAGGTCGGGATCGCGACGCCGTGGAAGGCGGCGCCGCCCAGCGCCCCGTCCCTGGCCTCGACCTCGCGGTGGGCGGGGATGAGCAAGCGCATCACGCTGTCGTCGGCGCTGCGGGCCACGCAGTTCGAGACGTCGACCGACCTTCAGGTCTTCAAGGTCACGTGGGACGTCTTCGGGAACCGGACGATCCTGGAAGCGGGCACCGCGAGCGGCTGGATGGCGTTCGAGGGGATCGACATCTCGAAGGCGTTCTCGGAAGCGCGCGTGCTCAAAAAGGCCGCGCGCATGATCAAGGACGTCGAGGACTTCCGAAACTGCCTGCTCAAGAAGCCCGAGGACCGCATCGGGGGCGTCCAGAAGGGCCCGGTCGACGCCTGCGACGTGAACATCATCAACGAGCAGGTGCGCCGCGTCGTCACCGTCGAGAAGGACGACGCCGACAAGGTCGAGAACATCACCCACCAGGCGATGCGCACGTGGCTCGACGAGGAGCTTTCGATCGGGCCGCACGCCGACAACCCGGGGGCCAACATCGCCGTCCCCGGGCGGGATGGGCTCGCGGCGCGCCAGGCGATCGACGGGCCCGTGCTGCGCTCCCATGCGGACCCCGACTTCCCGTTCCAGGGGCCGGCAGTCGGGAACAACGGCGACCGCGGGCGCTACGGCGGGCAGATCGTCACGGACGCGGCACAGGACGGACGGCCGCCCCGCGAGCTCTACCGACGCGGCGGCTTCGCGTTCCGAAAGCGGGAGGATGGGGCCGCGAACCCGGCCGGTGGCCCGGGCGTCGAGTTCTCTCCGGTCGGCACGGACGGCGCGCCCACGGGGGCGTGGACCCCGTTCACGAGCGCCCGCAGCCTCCCGAACCAGCGCGCCCCGCTCTCGATGCTGGCCCACGGCTCGACCCAGCACCAGTTGCTCGAGATGGCCCGCGAGCTCGGCCGGGCGCTCGGGCGCGTCGAGGACCAGGTCACGGCCGCGCTCCTCGCCCCCGGGGACGTTGGCGCCGGGCACGTGGATGGCGCGCCGGCGGACCTCGGGACGATGCTGCGGGTCGCGGGCGTCGCGAACCCGTGGCTCCGCCCGGTGCCCGAGTCGTTCGGCGACCCGGGCGGGCTCGTGTTCCGGGGGCCCCTGAACGACATGGGCGCCGACGCCGGGCTGCTCTGGCGGGTCCGCGTGCCCGAACTACTCCTGATGCGGGTCGGCGTCGTCGGCCCCGGCGCCGGGACGAACGGCGGCCGCTACGCCTGGGACACCTCGGGCCCCGGCGGGACGACCGAGTACCTGTCGAGCG
>JAEUHO010000480.1 GCA_016795345.1 Planctomycetia bacterium
GCGCCGGCGGCCGCGGCCCGCGCGGGCCGCGCGCCGCCCGTCACCTTGACGCCGGCGGCCTCGAGGGCCGCGAGCATGGCGCCGCCCACGTACGCGAGCGGGTCCGGGACCGGCGCGTCGAAGCTCGCCTCGAGCCCCGGCCCGATGGACCCGAACACGCGCAGCCGGCCGTCCGTGGTGAACGCGCCGCCCACTTGCGCGGTCCGGTCGTCCACGGTCCGCGCCTGCGCGTCCACGGGCCACGGCCCCGACGTGCTCGGGAACGCCAGCTGCGCCGGGCGGCCGGCCGACGCCGCGCCGCGCACGACGACGGTCACGCAGCCGTCGTTGAACGTGAGGCCCGCGACGGGCGCGCCGTACCAGTCGTCGAGGTCGCCGGCGGACCAGGTCGGGTGGACGTACACGCGGTCGAACGGCGCGTCGGCGAGGAGGAGCGCGCCGCGCACGGCGCGGATGCCGAGGCGGCGCACCGCCGCCGCGAGCGTCGGGAACGGCCACAACGGGTCGTCCGCGTGCTCGCGCTTCGACAGGCTCGGGTCGCCGCTGCCCGTGAGCACGAGGTCGCCGTCGAGCACGCCGGTCGCAGGGTCCACGTGCCCCCGCCCCCCGAGCGTGGTGCGGAAGCGGTGCCCCGGTCCCAGCGCGTCGAGGGCCGCCACGGCCGTCGCGACCTTCGCCACCGACGCCGGGATCAGCGCGAGGTCGCCGCCGCGCTCGAACACCACGTCGCCCCGCTCAAGGTCCACCACCGCGACGCCGACCTTGTTCGCCCGCGCGCCGGCCTGGTCGAGCCGCGCCGCGAGCCGCTGGGCCAGGGGGACCGTCGTCCGGCGCTCGCGGGCCGCCGCCGGGGCGGGCGCGAGCGCGCCGACCGCGAGGGCGGCGGCGAGGACGAGGGGAAGGACCCGGAGGGGCGACATGGGTCGACCCCCGACTGTATCGGGTGGGAGCCCCGCCCTCCGCACGGGCCCGCCGGCCCCGTGCGCCGCCCCGGCCCGCGCGCCGGACCCGCGCGCCGGTGCCGCGACGAAACCACCGGCCGCGCCCGCGGTACGCCCTCCGTGCCGCCGTCCGAACCCCGCGGGCCCGCCTCCCTCGCGCCGACCGACGGCCCCCGCCGCCGACGGGTCCGCGCGCGCCGGACGGTCGGCGGCGTGTTCGTCGCGGCCTTCGTCGCCGCCGTGCTGCCCTCGGCCCCGCCGCGCGGGACCCTCGGCCTCGTCGACCGCGAGGCCCGCGCCGCCGACGCCCCGGGCCCCACGCGGCCGCCGAAGGCCCCGCCCGCGACGCCCTCGGCGCCGCAGCCTCCCCCGCCCGTCGCGCCGACGTCGCGACCCTTCCGGATGGGGTTCACCCGCTGGCCCGCGGACCTGACCGAGGCCGGCGTGCGCCGGGCCGTCGACTTCGCGCACGCCCACGGCGACCTCGTGTCCGTCATGGTCATCGGCGGCCTGCCGTGGCCCGAGGCGCTCGCCGGGGCGCCGTTCTCGGCGGACGTCACGCGCACGCTCTCGTACCGCCCGCCCGGCGGCCAGGCCGTGTTCCTCTCGATCTCGCCCCTCGACATGACGCGGCGCGCGCTCGCGCCCCACTGGGGCGAACGCGACAACCAGCCGCTCCCCGCGCCGTGGGCCGGCCGCGCGTTCGACCACCCCGACGTCGTGAAGGCCTTCGTCGCGTTCTGCCTGCGCGCCGTGGACCTCGCCCGCCCCGCCGTGCTCGCGGTGGGCGTCGAGAACAACATCCTCCTCACGACCGACCCGAAGGCGTGGCCCGCGCTGAAGCGCCTGCACCGCGCGGCGTACGCGGCGGTCAAACGCGCGCACCCGGCCCTCCCCGTCTGCTTCACGACCGACGTCAACCACTACCGCGGCCACGCGAAGGAGGCCGACCGCGCGCTCCAGGAGGCCGAGGTCGCCGACCTCCTCCGCGACAGCGACCTCTTCGCCCTGAGCGTCTACCCGTTCATGAGCCTCGGGACCCCGCGCCCCGTCCCCGACGACTTCCTCGACTTCGCGCCCGCCCTCGGCAAGCCGGTCGCGATCTCGGAGTCGGGGATGACCTCGCGCGACGTGCGTCTCGCGACCCACGGCGTGACGCTCCGCGGCAGCGACGACGAGCAGCGCCACTGGATCGACCTGCTGTGCCGCGTCGCGGCGCGGGACCGCTACCGCTTCGTCGTGCAGTTCGCCACGACCGACTTCCCGGCCCTCGTCGCGCGGCTGCCCGCCGAGACCGCGGACCTCGCGCGGATCTGGGCGTTCACGGGCCTGCAGGACGACGCCGGCGTCGCGAAGCCCGCGCTCGCGGCATGGGACCGCTGGTTCGCCGCGCCCTACGCGCCCCGGTGACGCTCCGCCCCCGACCGCGAGGCCCGGTGGCCGTCGCGGGCCCGGCGGCCGGCGGGCCTCGCGTCGCCCCGCGCCCGACCGCGGCCCGGGCCCGCGGCGCCGGCGCGCGTCAGAGCCCGCGGTACTCCTCGGGCACGAGCGGCACGTCGCCGCGGCGCGCGGCGTCGATGACGGCGAGGAGGCGCGCGCGGTCCGCCGGCAGGCGGCCGCCCAGGGGGAGGTAGTTGCTCGCGTGGTTGCTGCGGAAGACGGCGCCCGTGAGCCGCATCCGGTCCACGAGCACGCGCAGCTCGTCGAGCGTCTCGTCGGGGGACGGCAGCTCGACGTCGCCGCGGGCGACCTCGTCGAAGAACGGCGTGCCCGGCACGGGCGTGACGCAGAGGCACGAGACGTAGCGCGGGTCCATGCGCGTGAGCGCGTCGGCCGTGGCCTCGGCGTGCTCGCGCCAGCGGGCGCGGCCGCCGATGCCGAGGAGGACCATCACGCTCATCTTGATCCCGGCGGCCTGCGCGCGCCGGACCGCCTCGACCTCCTCGTCGACGGTCGCGCCCTTCACGATCCGCGCCGCCGTCGCCGGGTCGCCCGTCTCGAGGCCGAGGTACCCGATGGTCAGCTTGAGGTCGCGCAGGCGCGCGAGCTCGGCGTCGGGCTTGCGGAGGACGGAGACGGCGTTGACGTACGACCCGACGCGCTGCAGCGCGGGGAACGCGGCGTTCAGCGCCTCGAGCACCGGCACGAGCCGCGCCGTCGAGAGCGTCATCGCGTCGCCGTCCATCAGGAACACGCGGCGCGTGTCGGGCGCGAGGCGGCGCGCCTCCTCGACGTCGGCGAGCACGTCCGCGAGCGGGCGCGCCTGGAACGTCTTGTGGCGGTACATCGCGCAGTACGTGCACTCGTTGTGGCTGCACCCGAGCGTGACCTGCAGGAGCAGGCTGTCGGCCTCGGACGGCGGGCGGTAGACGGGACCGGCGTACCGCACGGGTCAGCGCGCCCCGCCGAGGAAGGCCCACGCGTCCGCGACGACGGCGTCGAGCCGGCTGCGGTGCGACGCGCGCCAGCCGAGGTCGCGCGCCGCGCGCGCGGGGTCGGCCACGAGCACCGCGGGGTCGCCCTCGCGACGCGGGGCGGCCACGACCGGCACGGGCCGCCCGGTGACGCGCCCGGCGGCCGCGATCACCTCGCGCACGCTGCAGCCGGCGCCCGTGCCGAGGTTCCACGCGCCGCCGCCGCGGCCGGCCTCGAGGCGCTCGAGCGCGAGGACGTGGGCCCGCGCGAGGTCCACCACGTGGACGTAGTCGCGCAGGCAGGTCCCGTCCGGCGTCGGCCAGTCCTCGCCGAAGACGTGGAGGGGCGTGCCGTCGCGCGCGGCGAGGAGCGCGAGCGGGATCAGGTGGGTCTCGGGGTCGTGCCGTTCGCCGAGGCCGAGGCTCGGCTCGGCGCCCGCGGCGTTGAAGTAGCGCAGCGCGGCGACGTCGAGGCCCGAGGCGGCGAGCACGGCCTCGGCGCGGGCCTTGCTGGCGCCGTACGGGCTCGTGGGCCGCTGCGGGTGGTCCTCGGGGATCGGGACGCGGTCCGGGTTGCCGTAGACCGCCGCGGACGACGAGAAGACGAACCGCCGCACGCCGGCGCGCGCGACGGCGGCGACGAGGACGCCGGTCGCGGCCACGTTGGCGCGTTCGTAGAGCGCCGGGTCGCGCACCGACTCCGCGACGCTGATGCGGCCCGCGAAGTGGAGCACCGCGTCCACGCCGTGCGCGCGACAGGTCCGCTCCACGAGGGCGGCGTCGTCCACCGAGCCGACGACGAGCGGCGCGCCGCGGAGCGCCTCGCGGTGCCCCGTCGAGAGGTCGTCGAGGACGACGACGCGGCGGCCCGCGGCCACGAGGGCCGCGACGGCGTGGCTGCCGACGTAGCCGGCGCCGCCCGCGACGAGGACGGCGCCGCTCATGCGGCCCCCGGCAGCGCGGCGCCCGCGAGGAGCGCGGCGGGCAGGGTCTCGGTCGCGCGCTCGGCGGCGGCGCGGCCGGCCCACTTCTCGAGCACCTTCCGCGCCGACGCGAGGCCCGGCGGCCGGCGGTCGGCGTGGTGGCAGTCGCTCGCGAGCAGGTCGATCGCCCCGGCCTTCGCGAGCGCCTTCGCGCACGCGCGCGCGTCGTCGCGGAACGCGCCCGTGAGCGCGCCCGCGGTCACCTGGAGCAGCGCGCCCTGCGCCCGCAGGGCCACCGCGTCGGCGGGGCGGTGCCAGAACGACGGGTTGCGCTCGGGGTGCGCGATCACCGGCGTCACGCCCTCGAGGCGGAGGTTGAACAGCACCTCGGACGCCTCGGGGGGCACGTGGGTCGGCGGGAACTCGATCAGCACGTAGCGGCGGCCCGCGGGCGCGGCGGCCGGCGAGAACGTCGGCAGGCGGCCGGCGCGCGCGAGCGCGTCGAGGTCGGTGCGGTACCACACCTCGCCCCCGAGGCGGAGGTCGATGGCGATCCCCGCCGCCGCCGCCGCGGCCCGCAGCGCCTCGACGGCGGCCTCGGCGCGGGCGCGGTCCACGTCGTACAGGGGCCCGAACGCGTGGGGCGTCGCGCAGAGCACCTTCGTCCCGTCGGCGGCCGCGGCACGGAGCATCGCGAGGGCCTCGGCGAGGTCGCGCGCGCCGTCGTCGAGCGCCGGCAGGACGTGGGCGTGGAGGTCGAGCACCGGTCACTTGCCCCGCTGGAGCGCGGCGCGCCGCTCCTCGACCCAGAGCTTCCACCAGTCCGACGTGCGCTGCTGGAGCGCGCGCATCGACGCGCGCGTGACCTCGGCGTCGGGCACCGAGGGGAACCGCGGGAACACCCGCTTCTCGACGTCGGTCACGCCCCCGCGGGCCACGACGTCGCGCATGGCGCGGTACGCCGACGCCATGACCTCGTAGTCCGGGTCGAGCACGAAGCGGTAGAGGTACCGCTCGGGCGTCGGCTCGCGCCGCCCCGCGGCGAGCAGCGCGTCCACGGCCTTCAGCTTCGCGTCGCGCGAGCCCGTCGAGTACGACCACCGGCGCCACGACTCCCGCGACGCCGCCACGTCGGCCGCGGTCGCGACCGACTCGACGCCGGCGGGCAGGTCCACGTGGCCCGAGATCCGCGACAGCGCGTCGCGGATCGTCTGGTACTCGAAGACGTCGGTGGACTCGACCTCGACGAGCGGCAGCAGGTAGACGAGCCCGAGCGGCGAGCCGAGCTCGCCGAGCGTCTCGGCCGCGAGCATCCGCACCTTCGGCACGTCGTCGTAGAGCGCGATCTGCAGCAGCGGGATCTCCGGCGGCGTGATGGTCCCGTGGATGCGGACGGCCCACGCGCGGCACTCGGGGTCGGGCTCGACGTCGGGGTGCACGCGGCGCAGGAGGTCGCCGTCGAGCCGGGTGAGGAACCCCATCTGCGTGCCGTCGTAGACGGCGCGGAGGGCCTTCAGGCGGACCGCGGCGTCCGGGCCCTTGGCCGCGCGGAACACCTGGTCCCAGTCGATCCGCTGGGGACCGTCGGCGGGCGGCGCGGTGCGGGCGTCGGGCGGCCCCTTCTTGAGCTCCTCGATCATCCCGAGCACGTCCTTGCGGTCGGCCTCGGGGAGGTGGGGCACCATGCGCTCGAGGGTCGTCCGCAGCCGCTCCCAGTCCTTCTTCTTGGCGTAACACGCGCGCAGGCGGTCGAGCACCTCGAGGTCGCCGGGGCGCACGCGCGCGAGCCCCTCGAGCTCGGCGATCGCCGCATCGAGGTCGCCCTTCTCGGCGAGGCACACCGCGAAGGCGAGGCGGTACTGCGGGTTGTCGGGCTCGCGGGTCCTCAGCAGGCGGGCCTCCTTGAGCGCCGACGCCACGTCCTTGCGCTGGAGGTGCACGTTCATGAGGAGGAAGCGCACGCGCAGGTCGTTCGGCTCGCGGTCGAGGCGCTCGTTGAGCAGCTTCAGCGCGCGGTCCCAGTCCTTGCGCGCGAGCGCGACCGACATGAGGACCTCGCGCGCCTCGAGCTGGTCGGGGCGGACGGCCAGCACCGCCGCGGCCTCGCGCTCGGCGCCGGCGAGGTCCTTCGTCTCCGACAGGAGGATCGCGAGGCGCACGCGGGCGAAGTAGAAGCCCGGGTTGTCGCGGAGGACCATCTCCATCTGGCGGCGCGCGGCCGCGGGGTCGCCGTTCCAGTACTGCGCGCGCCCGAGGAGGTAGCGGTTGAGCACGCTCGGGTCGCGGCCCACGCGGCTCTCGTAGCGCTGCACGACCGAGTCGAGCCCCTTGCGGCGGCGGGCGTCCTCGAGGAGCGCGGTCTGGTCGGCCGTCTCGCGCTCGACCTCGAGCTCCCAGGCCTGCTTCGGCGCGTCGGCGGCCGAGGCGGTCCGGGGCGACGGGACGGCGGCGACCACGGCCCCGGCCGCGAGGGCCGCGACGAGGAGGCGACGGAACGTCGGGTTCACTTCGGCTGCCTCCCCCACCACGCCGTGACGGCGGCGACCACCTCGTCGCGGCGCGCGGCGACGAGCGCCGTCGCGTCGAAGCGCGGCAGCGTCGCCACCCACGCCGCGTCCGCGCGCTGGACGCCCCTCGCCTGGTCGGCGAGGCGTGAGAGGAACCGGTACGCCGCGGTCCACACGGCCTCGTCCGGGTCGGTGACCAGCGCCCAGCCGAGCTCGTACGGGCGCACCTCGGCCGCGCGCGCGGCGGCGTCGAGGGCGCGCAGCTTCGCGTCGCGCGCCTCCACGCCGGCCCACCACGCGAGGAACGCCTGCGCGAACTCCTCGGGGGTCTCCGCGGTCGCGCTCGGCGCCGAACCCGCCAGGCGGTAGATCGCGTGCCGCGCGGCGCGCGCCAGCTCCTCGTCCTTCGAGAGCGCCGCGGGCGCGAGCGCCGCGATGCCGAGCGGGTTGCGGAGCTCCGCGAGGACGTCGGCCGCCTTGGCGCGGACGCGGCCGTCGGTCTCCGTCGGGTTCCAGAGCGGGATGCGCACGAGGGGCGCCGTCTCCATGGACGGGAACCGCTCGAACACGGCGAGCGCGAGCATGCGGTTCGTCGCCACCGGCTCGTACTGCGGCGTGAGCCGCTTGAGCAGCGACATCGTGAGCGGCGGGCGGATCTCGAAGTCCTCGCGGGCCGCCTGCAGCATGAACAAGAGCGCGCGTGTGCGCGCCTGCGGGTCGCCCTCGTCGAGCTGGCGCGCGACGAGCTCGGGCGTCGGCTTCACGGGCTGCGTCGCGCCGGCGGCCTGGGCCTTCTGGCGGTTCAGCCCGTCCACGATCCCGTCCACGCGCTTGCGCTCCTCGTCGTTCTTCGAGAGCCGGCGCAGTCGGGCGAGGACGTCGAGCGCCTCGTCGGGGTCGAGGGTCTTCTCCTTCGCGACGATGGACAGCCACATCCACAGGGGGTCGGGCTTGTCGGGGTACTCGTTGGCGAGCGACTTGAGCAGCGCGAGCGCCGCGGCGGTCTCGCCCGCCTCCGACATGAGCCGCGCCTTGAGCAGGCGCATGCCCATGTTGCGCGGGCTCTTGCGGATCAACACCTCGAGGGCCGCGATCGCCTCCGCGGGGCGGCCCCACGTGGCGTACGCCTCGACGATCTGGACGCGCGCGCTGTCGCGCGACGGGTCCACGTCGAGGACCCGCTGGAGCATCCGGATCCCCTCCTCGAACCGCTTCGCGTCGATCAGCAGGTCGCCGAGGGGCTGGAGGGCGTCCACGTAGCGGGGCTGCAGCGCGATCGCCGCCCGGAAGTCGGCCTCCGCGCCCGCGAGGTCCTTCGCGAGCGCCTTCAGCACCCCGCGGTCGCGCAGCGCGAACCACATCCGCGCGTCCATCTTGAGGACGTCGCCGTACGTGACGAGCGCGTTGGCGGTGTCGCCCGCCTTGCCGTAGGCCCGCGCGAGCAGGTAGACGGACGGGAGGTCGTTGACGCGGCTCGCGCGGTTCTCGTACCGGGGGACCACCGACTTGGGGTTGCCGCGCACGAACTCCGCGTCCTGCGTCGCGATGCCGTCCTGGACCTCGCGGAGCCAGGGCGGGTTCGCCGCCGCCGGCGCGTCCGCCGCGACGGCCGCGCCGACGGAGCCGACGAGGGCGAGGACGACCGCCCCGAGCCGGAGCCCGGCGCGGAGCACGACACGTCGCACGGCTCGGGCCGGGCGGGAGGCCTGACGGGGGGAACGGCGCACCATGGAGGCTCCGCGGCGGGAAGCCGGGAATTCTAGGGCCCGGCGGGGCCGCGGTCCCGTTCCCCGTGGGCCGCGGCGTCGCCGCGGGCCACCGAGGCGAGGACGGCCGGGAACCCCGGGTACGACTTCGCCACCGCCTCCACGCCCGCGAGCACGACCCCCGCGACCCGGAGCCCGAGCACGCCGAACGCGAGCGCGAGCCGGTGGTCGCCCGCAACGCGGACCACGCCCCCCGCGAGGCGGCGCCCGCGCACGACGAACCCGTCGTCGGTGCCCTCGGCGTCGCCCCCGAGGGCGCGCACCGCGGCGACGGCCGTCTCGATCCGGTCCGACTCCTTGTCGCGCAGGTGCGGCGCGCCGACGACCCGCGTCTCGCCGTCGGCCCCCGCGGCCAGCGCGGCCACGAGCGGCGCGAGGTCCGGGCTGTCGCGCAGGTCCACCTCGCCGGCGCCCGCGAGCCGCGACGGCCCGACCACGACGGCGTCGCCGTCGGGCCCGGCCTCGACGCGCGCGCCCATCCGCTCGAGCACCGCGAGCGCGGCGACGTCGGGCTGCGCCGACGCCGCGCCGAGCCCCCGCACGCGCACGCGCCCGCCCGTCAGCGCCGCCGCCGCCCACCACACCGCCGCCGACGATGCGTCGGGCTCGACGACGAACCGCGCGCACCGCGGCGCGCCGGCGGCCACGACGCGCACCGGGCCTCGCGTCGCGACGGGGACGCCGAAGGCCGCGAGCACGTGCTCCGTGAGCCCGAGGTAGCCCCGCGAGACCCCGGCCCCGACGAGCGTCAGCGCGAGGCCCCCCTGCCGCGGGGCGTTCAGCAGCAGCGCCGACGCGGGCTGGCTCGACCGGTCCGCCGGCATCGCGACGTCGTGCCGGTCCCACCGCCGGCCGAGCGCGCGCAGCGCCCCCGTGGGCCGGCGCCGCGCGTGCGCGCCCAGGCGCGCGAGCGCGCGCAGGAGGACGTCGTGCGGCCGAGCCCGCAGCCGCGGACGGCCCGTGAGCAGCGTGCGCGCGCCGACGGGCCGCAGGCCCGCCGCGGTCACGGCCAGGCGCAGGCCGGTGCCGTTCATGCCGAGGTCGAGGCGCCGCCGGTCGTGGCCGCCCTCGAGCGCGCCGTCGTCGCCGACCGCGCCGACCACGGTCCCGACGGGCGCGACCTCCCGGCCCACGAGGCCCGCGAGGGCGGCGGCGAAGCGGACGACGTCGTCGGGCACGGGCCCGCGGGCGACCACCTCGGTCGCCGCCCCCCGGTCGCCCATCACCGCCAGGAGCAGCGCCCGCTGGTGGAGCGACTTGCTCGGCGGGACGTCGAGGACGGCCTCGACGGGGCCCGGGGCGGGCGGGACGGCGAGGGTGGCCACGGGGACGACGCTACCACCGGGGACGCGAGGCCCGGCGCGACCGCCGGACACGCCCCGCCCTCCGGTCGGGGACCGTCCCGGTGCCGGGTACGATCCGCCCTCCGCCCCGGAGGAGTCCCCGCATGCCCGCGGCCGCCATCACCGAGACCCGCCTGGAAGGCCTCACGCTCCTCCATCGGGGCAAGGTGCGCGACGTCTACGAGGCCGGCGAACACCTCCTGATCGTCGCGACCGACCGGGTGAGCGCCTACGACTGCGTGCTCACCCCGGGCATCCCCGACAAGGGCCGGATCCTCACGTCGATGTCCACGTTCTGGTTCGACGCGCTGAAGGGCGTCGTCCCGAACCACGTGGTCACGACCGACGTGGACGCCATGCCCGCCGCCGTGCGGCGCCACGCCGACGTGCTCCGCGGCCGCTCCATGCTCTGCAAGCGGCTGAAGATGTTCCCCGTCGAGTGCGTCGTCCGCGGCTACCTCACGGGCAGCGGCTGGAAGGACTACAAGAAGACGGGCGTCGTCGCGGGCCACCGGCTGCCGCCGGGCCTCCCCGAGTCCGTCAAGCTCGAGCCCGTCCTGTACACGCCGAGCACGAAGGAGGCGGTGGGCCACGACATCACCGTCGACTTCGCGACGACCGAGAAGATGGTGGGCGCGAAGGAAGCGGCCGCGCTCCGCGACCTGACCGTCGCGGTCTTCCGCCGCGCGACGGAGCTGGCCGAGGCCCGCGGCATCCTGATCGCCGACACGAAGCTCGAGTTCGGCCGCGACGCGTCCGGCACCATCACGCTCGGCGACGAGGTGCTCACGCCCGACTCGTCGCGGTTCTGGGACGCGAAGAAGTACGCGCCCGGCCGCGGCCAGGACTCGTTCGACAAGCAGCGCATCCGCGACTGGCTCGACCGCGCGGGCTGGGACCACACGCCGCCCGCGCCCCCGCTCCCCGCCGACGTCGTCGCCGAGACCACCGCCACCTACCGCGAGATCCACCGCCGCCTCACCGGCCGCGAGCTCGCCTGACCCGCCCCCGGCCGCGCGCGACGCGGCCCCTCGGAACCTCCCCATGTCCAACGGCCACGACCCCCGCAACGCGCCCCCGCCCCCCCGTCCCGCGGCGGCGTCCGGCCCCGCCGACGTGGACATCCGGCCGCCCGTGGTCGGGATCGTCATGGGCAGCGACAGCGACCTGCCCGTCGTGCGGCGTTGCCTCGACGTGCTCGAGCAGTTCGACATCCCGTACGAGATCGAGGTGCTCTCGGCCCACCGCACGCCGGAGCGCGCCCACGCCTACGCGAGCACCGCGCGGATGCGCGGCCTCAAGATCATCGTCGCCGCGGCGGGCGGCGCGGCCCACCTCGCCGGCGTCATGGCCTCGCTGACCACGCTGCCGGTGATCGGGATCCCCATGCCGTCGGTCCTCTCGGGCGCCGACTCGCTCTACTCCACGGTGCAGATGCCCGCGGGCATCCCGGTGGCGACGGTCGCGATCGGCGAGGCGGGCGCGACGAACGCGGCCCTCCTCGCGGCCGAGATCCTCGCGTTGTCCGACGAGGACCTCGCGCACAAGCTCCTCGTCTATCGCGCGGAGCTGCGCCAGAAGGTCGCGGAGAAGAACGAGAAGCTCCGCGCGTCGCTCGCCGACGCCCCGAAGTAGGACCACCCGGGCCGCACTCGAGCTCCCGGGACGCAAGGCCCGGCGGCCGCGGACTCGCGTGCCGCGGGCGGGTCTTCGCGTGCCGCGGGCGGGTCTTCGCGTGCCGCGGGCTGGGCCTCGGGTCCCACGAGAAGGTCTGCAGTCCGGGAGGGTGCCGAGGGGCCCCGGGCGAGCGGGGCTCGACGCCGCTCCGGAGGACCTACGGCGTCCGTTGGACCGGGGGAGTCCTTCAGGCGGCGGTCCCGGGCGGTCGATAGGGACGCCGCACCCGGGGTGTGGTGACCCCGGGAGGAGTGTTTCCTCCCCATGCCTCTGCGCGGCAATCTCCAGAATCTCCGGCTGGGCGACGTCCTCCAGACGGTCCTCGCCTCGGGCGGTCGTGGTCTGCTGCGCGTGCGCAGCGGGACCCGCCGCGCCGTCCTCCACCTGAGCGACCGCGGCCTGCGGGTGCTCGAGCCGGAGGTCCTCGACGACCGCATGGTGCTCGACGCGTTCGTGCGCCGCGGCGCCGTGCAGCCGGACGTCCTCGAGCGGGCGCGCCGCCTGGCCGGCAAGGGCGGCGACGGCTCCGTGCTCGAGACGCTCCTGATCGGCGGCTCCATCGACCGGCAGCCGTTCGACGCGTTGCTCGGCGAGGCGGCGGAGGACGCGGTCCTCGACGTGCTGGCGTGGAACGAGGGCGACTTCGTGTTCGACGAGGGCGCGGAGCCCGCGCGGGCCCCGGGCCGCGTCGCCGAGGTGTCGCTCGACCCGAGCGGCCTGCTGCTGCGGGCCGCGCAGCGGCTCGACGAGCACGCGCAGCTGACGGGCCGCATCGGCGCCAACGCGCTGCTGCTGATGCCCGCCGACGGCAACCTGCGCCGGCTCGCGGGGACGCCCACGGTCGTGCACGCGCGCCTCGACGGGCAGCGCCTGCTCGACGAGATCGCGCTCGAGGCCGGGATCACGCTGTTCGAGGCCCGCAAGGCCGGCGCCGCGCTCGTGGACGCGGGCGCGGCCCGCGTGCCGACCGGCGACGAGCTGTCGGCGGCGGCCTCGGCCCGCGAGACCGGCGGCGACGTGCGCGCCGCCGCCGCGCTCCTGCGCCAGTGGCAGGCGACGTCGCCCGACGACCCCGCGCCGGTGGAGGCGGCCCTCGCGCTCGCCGGCCGGACCTCGAGCACCGAGGACGAGACCGTCGCGCTGCGCGCGCTCGGGCACCTGCACCTGCGGGCCAACCGCCCCGCGGAGGCCCACGACGCGTTCGAACAGCTGGCGAAGAAGCGGCCGGGCGACCGCGACGCGCTCGACGGCAAGCGCCAGGCGGCGCGCGCCATGGGCGACCTCGACGAGTTCGCGCGGGCGACGCGGACGGTGGCGTCCGCCGACCTCGACGCCGACGACGCCCCCCACGCGGCCGACATCCTGGGCGAGCTGCTCGCGCTGCGCCCCGACGACGTCGAGGCCCGGCTCCTGCGGACGAAGGCGCTGACGCGCGCCGGCCGCCGCGACGACGCCGTCGTCGAGTTCGGCCACCTCGCCGACGCGCTGCCGAAGCGCTGCACGCGCCGCCTCGAGCGCGAGGCCGCGACCTACGCCCGCAGCACCCTCGCGCACCTCGCCCCCGAGGAGGCCGAGCTGCTCACGCGCGTCCAGCGCATGCTGGACGCGCCCGAGCGCAGCAAGCGCATCCTGACCATCACCGCGGCGCTCGCCGTCGTGCTCGCGGGCGTCGGGTTCGTCCTGTGGCCCGCGTCGCCCGCGTCGCTGCTCACGGAGGCGCAGTCGGCCGCCGAGCGCGGCGAGCTCTCGCGCGCCATGGAGCTGCTCGAGCGCATCGAGACCGACCACGGCGACTCCGCCGAGGCGCGCGAGGCGTCGTCGTTGCGCCAGCGCTGGACGCCCGCGACGCCCGCGACGACCACGTCGCCCGCCGCCGCCGCCAAGTCCACCGCCGCGGTGCTCGCGGCGGCCGAGAAGGCCGCCCTCAGTTTCCCGCGCTGGCCGCGGACCGAGGCCGTCGCCGAGACGGAGGCCCTCATCGTCGCGCTGCGCAGCGGCGGCGTGGACGGCCCCGCGGCCCGGCGCGTCGCCGCCGAGAAGGTCGGCAACGGCCTGCTCGAGGCGGTCACGACCCTCCGGCGCGACGCGCAGACGCGCCGCGACGCCCTCGACGCGATCGCGAACCTCGCGCAGCACCCGGTCCAGAACGTCACGGTGCTCGGCGAGGTCCTCGAGCGCGCCCGGGTCGCGATGGACCCGGCGTGGTCGGCCCAGGCCTCCCGCGCCGGCGAGGCCGCGCGGCGCCTGACGGCGATGATCGAGAGCGGGTCGGTGCCGAGCAGCCTCGTCGACGAGGTCCGCGGGCTCGAGGTCGACGTCGCCGCGGCGACGCGGGCCATCGGCAACCGCCTCGACGACGTGAGCAAGCTCGCCCGCGAGCACCACCGCCTCCGCGTGCTCGACGCCTACGAGACGGCGCGCACGGACGGCGCGCGGCGGCTCGCCCGCGGCGACCTGTCGGCCGCCCGCGCCGAGCTCAACCGCCTCCGCGAGCTCCTCGCGACCACCGAGAAGGACCCGGCCCTGCGGCCGCTCCTCGACGGCCTCGAGAAGCGCGGCGTCACCGAGTTCGTCGCCATGCGCGAGTCGATGTCGAAGGCGATCGACGAGGGCCTCGCCTCGGCCCTCGAGGCCGAGCGCACCGGCAACCTCGCCGGCGCGTCGGCGCAGTACGCCCGCCTGGTGCGCCAGTTCCCGCAGGTGCGCTTCGACGACGTCTTCACGATCCCGCTGCGCGTCGAGTGCGTGCCGCCGTCCGCCAAGGTCGCCGTCAACGGCCGCGCGGTGGACGGCGACGGCTCGGGCACGATGATCGTCCGGTACGGCTGGGGCGCCTCGGCGACCCTGTCCGTCACGGCGGAGGGCTACGAGCCCGCGTCGGTCGTGCTCGACACGTCGGCCGAGCGCCCCCGCGCCGACCTCGCCGTCCGGCTGATCCCGGCGCGCCGGTGGTCGGCGACGCTCCCCGGCACCGTCGAGGCGCCGGTGTTCGCGAGCCCGCAGGGCGTCGTCGTCGCGACGCGCTCGGGCCGGCTCGAGTGCCGCGACGTCACGACCGGCTCCGTCCGCTGGACCGTCGAGACGCGCTGCGTCGAGGGCGTCCGCGGCCGCGCCGCGCTCGCCGGCGACCAGCTGCTCGTGCCCCTGCTCGACGGCCGCGTCGCGCGCATCGCCATGGCCACGGGCGGCGCGCTGCCGCCGTTCCAGCTCAAGGAGCGCCCCGTCGGCGACGCCGCGACGAGCGGCAACCGCGTGGCGTTCGCGATGGACTCGTCGCTCGCCGTCTTCACCGACGGCGACCACCCCACGTACATCCCGCTTCCGGCGCCCACCACCGCGGGCGTGCTCTCGGCCCTCGGCGCGTTCTGGGTCGGCGACGCGACCGGCGGCATCACCCGCGTGGACGCCGCCTCGTTGCTCGTGCGGACGACGCGGCCCGGCGGCCGCACCGCCGTGGTGGGGCTCGCCAGCGACGCCCAGCGCGTCTACGCCCTCACCGAGGACGGCGCGCTGCACGCGGTCGGCGGCACCGACCAGCAGGTCGCGTGGACCCGGCCGGGCCTCGGCGACGTCGTCGGCAACCCCGCCGTCGCGGCGGGCGTGATCGCCGTCGCCGAGCGCAACGGCCGCGTGATCGTCCTCAAGGTCGCCGACGGCACGCCGAAGGGCGTCCGCGAGACGGGCTCCCCCGCCCGCGAGGGCCTCGTGGCCGCGGGCGACCGCGTCTGCGCGGCGCTCGCCGACGGCCGCCTGTGGGTCTACGACGCGGCGCGCGACGCCGTGATCGTCGACGCGCCCCTCGAGGGCACCGCGCGCATCGGCCCGTCCGTGACCGACGGCGTCGTGATCGCGCCCGCGGCGGGCAACGGCATCGCCGCGCTCCCGCTGCCCAAGTAGGCCCCGCGCAGCACGACCGCCGCGCGGGCGCCCGGCGAGACCGACCCGAGGCGGGCAAGCGCAGCCGGGAAGCCCCGAGGCGGGTGCCTGCCCCTTCTCCTCCGCGGCGCTCGCGGGCGGATCGGCGAGCCGGCCCGCCGGCGCACGAGGATCGCCGGGCGCAGCGGCGACGCCCTCGGGTGAGGCGGTCAAGGGCTCTGAGGAGTTCGCCTTCGCTCGGTTCTCGGGGCCCGAACCCCCCGAAGACCCGCTCGGCGTGCGGGCCCTGCGGGCCCGCGCTTCGCGGCCGGGAAGGCGTGTGCGTCGCCTTCCCGTCCGCTCCGTCGCACACGAACAGGTCGTCGCGCGCGCGTCCCTCGGCGCACGGCGTCGGCACGCCGAGCAGGCGGCCGATCGTCGGGCAGAGGTCGCGCGTGGCCCGCGG
>JAEUHO010000502.1 GCA_016795345.1 Planctomycetia bacterium
CCCGGCTGCCCACGCCCGTCCGGCGCGAAGGCTCGCGGGCCCTCGGTGCCGGCGTGCTCTGGCGCTGCGGCGAGTACGCGATGGCGTACCAGGTCCCGTCGGAGCAGACGGGGGGCGGCTTCAACGGCATCGGGAGCAGCGACCGGAGCGGTTGGCTCCGCTGGTACCGGCAACCGGCGCCTGCGCCGACCCCCGACGCCTGGCTGCGGACGGAACGCGGGGCGGCGTGCCTCGTCACGGACGGAACGTCCGCGTGGTTCGTCGTCGGAGGGCCGTATGTGCTGGGTGCCGCCGACGCGGCGTTCCGGGTTCCCCTGCGGCGGCTCGACCTCGTGACCGGCGCGGAGCACGACCTCGTGCTGGTGGTGCCCTTCACGGGCGCATTGCCGACCCGGGAGAAGCTGAACAAGACCACCGAACGGGACGGCGACCGCGAGCGCATCGAGATCCTCCAGCCCTACGCCGTCGAGGTGCAGGACCTCGAGCTGCGCCGAGGCCATCTCGTCGTGCAGCTCGGCGCGGTCAACGGCGGCGGACGGTGCACGTTCCGCGTCGAGGGCGTTCGATGACATGGCGTCGCGCACCCTCCCTGCCGGCCCTCGCGGGCGCGCTCGTGCTCGGGACGTTCCCGGTCGCGCACGCCGCGGAGCCGCTTCCGTCGCCGCGCGCCGTGGCGCAGGCGCTCGTGGACGCGTTGTCGTCGCCGTCGGTGCCGGCCCGGATCGCGGCCGCCGAGGCGCTCGCCCGGCGCGGTCCGTCCGCCCGGTGCGCACTGCCCGCGCTGCTCGACCTGTGCATCACGGGCGACGCGTCCGCGGACACGGCGATGCTCGCGGTCGCGGCGATCGTGCCGCTCGGCGGGGGGCCCTGGGAGCGCGAGGTGGCGGCCCTGGTGTCGACGACGACGAAGGCCGATCCCCGCGGGGCGCGGTGGCTCGCGGCGAAGGTGATCGGGGCGACGGCGGCCGAGCTCGACGCGCTCGTGACGCCCTGGCTGACGGGGCCGGTTCCCGCCGCGGATCGCTTCGCGGCGGAGGTGGCCGTGGACGTCCTCGCGGAGCTCGCGGACCTCGCGCCGCTGGAGCGCACGAAGGACGACCGGTCGCCCCACGTCGAGCGAGACGACGCCCGTGCCCTCCTGCGCCGGCTGGCCCTCGCTCCGGACCGCGCGCTCGCGTTCCGCGCCCTCCGGGTCCTCGTGCGCGACACGGAGTCGCAAGAAGAAGCCTTCGGACGGCTGAAGCAGACCCTGGCGGACCCCGACGCGGACCTGCTCGGGCAGGCCCTGCTCGAGCTCGGGCTGCGCGGACGACTTCCGGCCACGGTCGTCGACGGGCTCCCCGCGATGCTGACGTCGCCGAAGCCGTCGATCCGCGCGGCCGCCGCTCGGGTGCTGGGCGAGCGCGGGCCCCACGCGGCGAAGCACGTGGCGGCGATCGGCGCGCTCGTGAAGGACCCGGTCCCGGCGGTGCGGGTTGCCGCGGTGACGGCGCTCGACCGCATCGGCCTCAACGCGCCCGAGGTCCCGACGCTCCTCGATGCGTTCGTGGACGACCCGGATCTCTCCGTGATCGCGGAGCTCCGCCGGGTGATCGCGGCCCGGGACGGGCGGACGGGGCGCTACCGGGCCCTGGCCCTGCGGCTCGCGCGACGCGACGCGGAGCCCCTCCCGGACCCGACGGACGACGCCCGCCGCCGCGAGACGCTCGCTCGACTGCCCCACACGCCGGACGCCGCGATCGGGGCGATCGAGGCGTTCCTGTCCGACGCGGACGTCGCGGTTCGGGACGCCGCATGGACCCGGCTCGACGCGATCCCGTCGTACAGCCCGACGAAGCACGTGGACGCGCTCGTCGCCCGCATCGAACGTCCGACGGACGGCGAGGTGCCTCCGTGGGGGCCACGCCTGCTCGCGCGCTCGGGCCGGGTGGGCGTGGACGCGCTGCTCCGGCTCGTGGCATCGTCTCGCGGCGACTGGGTTCGTGATCAGTACGTCGCCGGGCTCCTGTTCGCCCCGGCGGAGCAACTCGAGCGGTCGGAGGTCCGACGGACGCTGATTCCGCTCTACTTCTCGGACGCCTTCGGCGCGCATTCGGCCGACAGCCCGGCCGGACTCACGGTGCGCGAGGCCGTCGTGCGGTTCGAGGCGGTTCTTGGCGCACACCTGGATGACGTCCGCGACGCCGCTCGAGACATCCCGCACAGCAGCGAGGCCGACGCCGCCCGAGACTTCCTTGCCCGCCACGGCGCCGAGGGGCTGCGCCGGTTGGCGTCGGTGCTCGCCGAGCGATACGTCGAGGCGGCGTGGGGCGGTCGCGTGCCGGATGACGTGCTCCTCGAGACCCGGTTCCCGGCACTGCAACCCCTCCTCACCGATCCGGATCCGCGGATGCGAGCCGCGGCGTGCAGTCTCCTGACCCCGGACAGGCAGGAGCAGGGATCGAAGCCCCTGCCGGCCGACGTGCGCGCGGCGCTGGAGGAGCGGCTCTCGGACGAGGACGGTCGCGTGCGAGGCATCGCGGCCAGTACGCTCGAGGACGACGAAGCGGCGGTATCCGACGCCGCGATCGCACGGTGCGTGCCGATGCTCGTCGATCGTCATCCCGCGGCGCGCGAGGGCGCGTTCATCCTTCTGGCGGACGCGACCCCTCGGCTCGGCCCGCATGTCCCGCGGATCCTCGCGCAGCTCGACGTCGCTCCCGATGACGAAGCCCGCCAGAGTCAGCTTTGGATGCTCAGCGTCGTGCCCGGACCGCCGTCGCGCGACGTCGTGGCCGCATGGGTTCGGGCCGTGGGCTCGCCGTCGGCGTCCGTCGCAAGCGCGGGGCTCAGCGCGATCGAGACCGCGCGACCGATCGACGCGGAGTCCCTCGCGGAGGCGCTGCCGGCCGTCGAAGCGCGCCTCTCGGACCCGGCGCATCGGGAATCCGCGGCACGTGCCCTCGGGCGCTACGGGCCCCGCGCCCGCCGTTCGATCCCGGCGCTCGAGCGGGCCGCCGCCGCGGGCTCGAAGGCCGCGGCGATCGCCCTCCCCGCCGTCCGCGGCGACACGGCAGCGTGGGTCGCCCTCCTCGCCGAAGACGCGCGCGGCGGGCGGAGTCGAGCGGCGCTCCGCGATCTGCGCGAGCTCGGGCCGCGGGCCTCCGCGGCGCTGCCCGCGTTGCGGGAGGCGCTCGAGTTCAAGAAGGGTCGGTCCCCGCGCTCGGCGGACTTCCGCGCCGACGCCGAGGCGACGATCCGCGCGCTTGAGGCCGGCGGCGCGAAGTAGGGGCCGCCGCCCGC
This sequence comes from Planctomycetia bacterium, assembly GCA_016795345.1. Classification (GTDB taxonomy): domain Bacteria; phylum Planctomycetota; class PLA2; order PLA2; family JAEUHO01; genus JAEUHO01. The sequence goes on from JAEUHO010000502.1 coordinate 3,283, forward strand.
CGGCGACCGGGCCTCGCGGTCCCGGGGAGGGGATGCGGACGAAGAGGGTGGGAACGGGCGGGGAGCGCCCTGCCCGGGGGAGGTAGGCTCGGGGGAGGCCGGGGCGGTCGGGCCCCGGCGACGTCCCCGGAGGCTGATCGTGACCCACCCCCGCCGTACCGAGGCCGAGGCGCGCTGGCTGGCGCGCGGCCGCGTGGCCGCGTTCGTCGTGGGCCTCGTCGCGTTGCTGCCCGTCGCCGCCGCGCAGGACGCCCCGGCGCCGCCGCCCGCGCCGCCGAGCGGGGGAGGGGGGCCGCCCGCCGGCAGCCCGCCCACGCCGCCGCGGGGGACCGAGCGCGAGTCGATGTGGCGCGCGCCGACCGCCGAGGACTGGGCGAAGCCCTGCCTCCTCACCTGGCAGCGCACCTGGGACGACGCGGTCGCGGTCTCGAAGGCGACCGGAAAGCCGATCCTCGTGTGCATCAACATGGACGGCGAGATCGCGAGCGAGCACTACGCGGGCGTCCGTTACCGCCAGCCCGAGATCGCCGCGTTGTACGCGCCCTACGTCCTCGTGATCGCGTCGGTCTACCGCCACAACCCGCGCGACTACGACGACCAGGGCCGGCGCATCCCGTGCCCGCGGTTCGGCGGCGTCACGTGCGGCGAGCACATCGCGCTCGAGCCCGTCGTCTACGACAAGTTCCTCGACGGGCAGCGCGTGGCGCCGCGCCACATCGCGGTCGACCTCGACGGCAAGGAGGTCTACGACGTCTACTACGCGAACGACACCAAGTCGGTGTTCGACCGCATCCAGGCCGGCGTGCCGAACCTGCCGCCGCCGCCGCCCGAGGTGAAGGGCGACCGCCCGATCGCCGAGCGCGCGACGAGCCCGGACGTGCGCGACCGCGTCGCCGTCGAGGCCGCGTTCCAGGCCGCCGACCCCGCCGGCCGCCGCCGCCTGCTCGACGCGGCGCTCGCCGCCGGCGTCACGAAGCAGCTCGACCTCCTGCGGCTGTCGATCTTCGGCCTCGACCCCGAGCTCGCGAAGTCGGCGCGCGCCGCCCTCGCGAAGGTGGACGACCCCGCCGCGACCGACCTCGTGCTCGAGGCGCTGCGCGTGCCCATGGAGAGCGCGGAACGCGACGCGCTCATCGCCGCGCTCGGCCGCATGGGCGCGACGTCGCCCCGCGCGTCGTGGCTCGCCGCGGTCCACCAGGGCCTCGCGGGCGCCCCGACCTCGGTCGACCCGAAGGCCTGGGACGACGCCGCGAAGTCGGGCGCCCGCCCCGCGACCGGCACCGGCTTCTACGGCGAGGACCTCGCCAACGCCCGCGAGTCGCAGGTCACCGCCTCCCGCGCGCGCCCGGACGACCCGGCGGTGCAGCTCGACCTCGCCGAGGCCTCCCTCGGCGTCGCGATGAACGCCGACAAGACGTACCCGACCGACCCGCGCAAGGCGCGCTTCCTCGCCGGCCGCATGTTCGCCGACGCGCGCCGCGCCGCGCTCGAGGCCAAGCGCCTCGGCTCGAAGGACTGGCGCGTCGACACGATCCTCGCCCTCGCCGCCTACCACACCGGCGACCTCACCGAGGCCTACGCCCGCGCCGAGGCCGCCGTGCCCGCGATCCCGCCCGGCGAGGGCGGCTGGAGCTCGATGGCCGTCGTGACGGTCTTCGCGGAGTCGCGCTTCAAGCAGATCGCGGCCGCGCTCAAGGCCCGCAAGCGCTGGCCGCCGTCGTGGCTCGCCGACCTCAACGCGTCGTACGCGGTCCTCATCAAGCACCCGCTCGGCACCGAGACGCAGGTGCTCTGGTACTACGACTTCCTCGTGTGGCTCGGCGCCGACGACGCCTCGCTCCGCGTCCTGTCGCAGGGCGTCGAGCGCTTCGCGGGCTCCGCCACGCTCCACGCCCGCTACCTCGACCGCGTGCTGAAGGACCGCGGCCCCGAGGGCGCCGAGGCCGCCTACGCCGCGCTCCTCGCGCGCCCCGACGCGCCGCCGGGCCTCGCGGCGAAGGCCGCCGCCGCGTCCGTCGCGGCCGCCGACCACCTCCGCCGCGCCGGCAAGATCGCCGCCTCCGTCGAGGCCTACACCCGCGCCGTGGCGCTCTTCGACCGCGCCGTCGCCGCCGACCCCCTCGGCCGCGGCCCCCTCGACGACGCCGCCGCCCTCGCGCTCGCCGGCCGCGGCCGCGCGCGCTACCAGCTCGGCGACGACGCCGGCGCCACCGACGACGTCTTCGCGTCGCTCGCCCGCAGCCCCGACAGCGCGGGCACCCGCGACGCGCTCGGCATCACGCCCGGCGAGACCGCGCAGATGCTCCGCGCGCGCCTCGTCGAGCGGAAGCAGGACGACCTCCTGAAGAAGCTCGACGCCGCGCTCGCGCCCATCGACCCGGAGCTCCTGCGCTTCGACCGCGAGTGACCGTTCCCCCGGGATCGCATCCCCCGCGGGGGACCGCGAGGCCCGTTCGCCCGCGCTCCCCGTGCCCCGTCCGTTCCCCCGACCGAGGGACCCGCCCGTGACCGACGTCGCCGCCGTGACCGCCCGCATCGAGCAGGAGAGCGCCTTCCTCCACGACGTGGTGCGCGAGGTCGAGGGCGTGATCGTCGGGCAGCGCGCG
>JAEUHO010000525.1 GCA_016795345.1 Planctomycetia bacterium
CGCCTCGGGGAACACCGTCGCCGGGTCCATCCCGAGGTGGTTCGACAGGATGCGGCGGAAGACGTCGCGGAAGTCCACCGCGTAGAGCGGGTACTCGTCCTGGAGGTCGGCGTCGACCATGGGCACGCCGAAGTGGCCGCCGGTGAGCGCGCCGCCGACGAGGATCATCTCGCACGCGCCGCCGTGGTCGGTGCCGCCCGACGCGTTCTCGTAGGAGCGCCGGCCGAACTCGCTGTAGAGCGCGAGGACGGTGTCGTCCCAGCGGCCCTGCGCCTTGAGGTCGGCGGCGAACGCGCCGATGGCGTCGTCCACTTCCTTGAGCCGGTCCGCGAGCCAGCCGGTCGCGCCGCCCTGGTCGCCGTGCGTGTCGTACCCGCCGGTGCTCGTGAGGATCGTCCGCGTCTCGAAGCCCGCGTGCATCAGCGTCGCGGCGTCGGAGAGCCGGCCGGCGAACCAGCTGTCGGGGTACGCGAGGCCCTGCCCGTCGAGGAAGGTGTCGTGCTGCGTCGTCGCGGTCTGGATCTGCGCCTCGAGGTCGTGCGCCTGCAGCAGCGCCGCGCGCACCTCGCCCTCCGCGCCCGCCGCGCCGGCGAGCGCGAGCACGTCGCGCGCGTAGCGCTTGCGGCGCGCGTGGCCGTTGTAGTCGTACCAGTCGGGGTAGAACTGGAACGACCACAGGCTGCCGACCTGCACCGTCGGGGTCGAACCGCCGACGAGGTGGGTGGGCCGGCCCATGCCGAGCGAGACCGCGCCGAGCGGCGTGGGCGCGTGGGCGTCCGCGAGCCGGGCCATCCAGCCGCTGGGCGAGAGGCCGAGGTTCAGGAACGACGTCGTGCCGCCGCGGACGCCGTACGCGAAGATGTCGCCGCTCTCGAAGTGCGAGAGGTTCTCCTCCGGGTACCCGACGCGGTGCACGAAGGCGACGTCGCCGTCGTCCCAGAGCGCCTTCAGCCGCGGCATCGCGGGATGGAGGCGGTGCGCGGTCCCGCCGGGGCCGCCGGCGAGCGACAGCGAGGCCGCGTCCGGGATCGAGATCGTCGGGCGGCGCGAGAAGTAGCTCGGCAGCGTGCGGGGCACGAGCAGGCTCGGGCCGTCGAGGCCGCCGTCGAGGTGGACGACGACGAGGCGCTTCGTCGACGTCGTGCCCGCGTGCGCGCGGGAGAGGCCGCGGCCGACGGGGCCGAGGGCGGCGATCCCGGTGCCCGCGAGGGCGTAGCGGAGGAGGTCGCGACGGGAGGGGGTGGGGCGGCTCATGGTCGGGGCTCCTCGGGCGTCAGCGGACGAAGAACGACGGGTGCTGGGACAGGACCCACAACAGGCCGCGCACGCGCCCGCGGCGCTCCTCGGCGTCCGCCGCGGCGAACGGGTCGGGGAACTCGGTGTCGGTGTAGTCCACGTAGGAGTCGAGGAACTGCACGTAGAGCGCGCGTTGTTCGGGCGAGACGCGCACGTTGAGGCGCGCGATCAGCGCGTCGGCCGCGGCGCCGGCGTCGGCGCCGTTCGGGACGAGGCCGAGCGGGTCCATGCCGTTGTCCGCCTGGTCGCCGCGGTCCGCGGTGCACTCGACCACGCAGTTGACGCGGTCGAGGGCGCCCTGGGCCGAGAGCCACTGCCGGTCCTGCGGCCACCCGTTGACCGACGGCGGCTGCGTGACCCGCTGGGCCGCCTGCTGCAACGCCCCGTCGAGCGAGCGGAGCGTGTTCGGCGTGCCCTCCGGGTGCTCCCAGTCCTGGATGTCGTCCCACGGCACGAGGCCGGTCTGGCGCACGAACCCGACGGCCTGCTGCACGGGGCTCCGGACGAGGCCGGCCTTCGACGCGTCCGCGTAGAACGCCTCGGAGAGGAACAACGCGCGCAGGAACGGCTTCAGCTCGTACCCGCCCGCGCGCAGCGCGTCGGCCATCTCCGTGACGAGCGCGGCGCCGGGCGACCGGCGCGCGAAGTGCTCGAAGATGCGCTTCGTGATGAACTCGGCGACCGGCCGGTTCGCGAGGGTGAGGTCCACGACCGCGGCGTAGTCGTCGCCGGTGTTCTGCGCCGGCACCGTGCCGCCGAGGAACGACTTCGCGCCCGGGTCGTGGCGGTCCACGTCGAACTCGACGAACTGCAGGCCCGTGAGGCCGTCGTACCGCGTGCGGTACCCCGTGAACGCGCGCGCGGCCTCGACGATGTCGGCCTGGGTGTAGCCGTTGTCCACGCCGAGCGTGAACAGCTCCCAGAACTCGCGCGCGAAGTTCTCGTTCGGCGCCTCGGCGCTGTTGAGCACGCCGTCGAGGAACCGCAGCATCATCGGGTCGCGCGCGACCGACAGCAGCAGGGTCCGCAGGTTGCCGGTCCCCTGCGCGCGCAGCATGTCGATCTGATCGACCATCCAGCGCAGCTGCGACGGGTCGAGGGCGGCCGTGCTGCTGGCGAAGTGGTCGTGCCAGAAGAGCGTCAGCTCCTCCCGGAACGGGTGCGCCGTGTGCACCATCCGGTGGAGCCACCAGCGCGCCACCGCGTCCCAGTAGGGGAACTGGCCCTTCAGCGCCTCCTCGTCGTCGCGGTTCCAGAGGAGCTTCCGCGCCTCGCCCTCGAGCGCCGGCTCCGCGGGCGGCGACAACATCGCGTTGACGAACGCCGGCACGCCCATCGACGCGACCGCCGCCTCGTCGGCCGGCGTGCCGCCGAAGTGGGTGCGCGACAGGAGGTGCCGGACGTCGTCGGCGTCGTAGACGCCCTTCGCGACGAGGCTCTCGGCCGATCCGCCGCCGCCGCCGCCTCCTCCACCGCCGCCTCCGCCACCACCGCCGCACCCGGGCAACGTCACCGCGAACGCGAGGACGACCGACCAACCGAGACGACGGCGCATGCGGACCTCCGAACGGACCGGGGCGCGCCGAAATCGCGCGACCGACCGCACGGGAGGATGGACCCCCCCGGGCGGACTTGCCGGCCCGGGGGGAGGATGCCACCGACCTCGCCGTGGATACGCGAGGCCCGGCCGCCGACTCGAGGCGCCGCGGCCGAGGAGTCGACCGGCGCCCGCGGTCCAACGTCCGGCTTTCGGGGGGATGGCCCGGGGGGCACTGCGTCGAAGGTCCCGGGACCTTTTTCGAATCGATGTTGAAGTTTCGGGAGGAAACCGCAACGCATTCGTCGTACGCTGGGCCCTGGCGTGGACGTGGGCTCGTCCGCGCCGTGGGCTTTCGGTATCGGGGTGTATCGCCAGGAGGACTGCCACATGGGCGTCCACAGGACTTTCGGCGCGGGAGCCGCGGCGCTCCTGCTCGCTCTCGCCGGTTGCGGCGGCGGCGGAGGTGGTGGCGTCGGGGGCGGCGTGCAGCTCGTCGAGCTGCTGACCTCGACGATCCCGTCGGGCACGACGGGCGTCCCGTACGCGGTGACGCTCGCGGCGTCGTTCCCACACGCGCCCGGCACGTTCTCGATCGTCGGCGGGGCGCTGCCGCCCGGGCTGACGCTCGACCAGTCCACCGGCGAGATCGCGGGGTACCCGCGTGCGGTCGGCAACTTCACGTTCGTGGTCGGCGCGCGCGACGGCGAGGACAAGGACCTCCCGCCCGGCCGTGACGCGAACTACGCCGAGGACCGGCAGTCGTTCGCGGTCTCGATCGACCGCGGCCCGCCGAACATCCTGCCGCAGCAGCCGCCCGCGGCGCAGTACCGCGCGTCGTACGGCTACCAGGTGGACGTCGCGGGCGGGACGGCGCCGTACGTCTTCACGCAGACCGGCGGCACGCTGCCTCCCGGGTTGGCGCTCTCGCCGACGGGCCTGCTGGGCACGTTCCCGCTCGCCGCCGTCGAGCACCCGTACCACTTCGACGTGCTCGTGACGGACGCCAACGGGCTCACCGACACCGCGTCGCTGACCGTCGACGTCGTCGTGCTCCCGCTGGCGATCGAGACGCCGACGCTGCCCGACGCCTCCGAGGGCTTCGACTACGACGTGACGCTGACGCTCGCCTCGGCGGGCGGCGGCGCGCCCTACACGTGGTCGCAGCTGCCCGTCGGGCCCGGCGAGACGCTGCTCTCCACCATCAACATGCAGGTGACGGCGACCGGCCACGTGGCGGCGATCACGCCGGCCGGCCCGCCGACCGCGGGCACCTACACGTTCACCGTCGGCGTGACGGACGAGGCGGGGCAGGTGGCCACGCGCCAGTACACGCTGAAGGTGCGCTCGAGCCCGGTGATCCACTCGATCTCGCCGCGCGTGGCGCTCAAGCCCGGTCCGTTCACGGTGACCGGCCTCAAGTTCCTGCCCGGCGCCCAGCTCGTCGTCGCGCCCGGCGGCCCCTCCGCCGTGACGTTCACCCCGACGTACATCTCGGGCACGACGCTCCAGTTCGCGTCGGCCCCGGTGCTCGGCGTCAGCGGCCCGGTGACGGTCCGCGTCGTCAACCCCGACGGCGGCTTCTACGACCTGCCGGCGGGCCTGCTCTACGCGGCGAACTCGATCACCTTCGGCACGAAGGGGTTCATCGCGAGCAACCTCTCGAGCTTCGGGCTCGACGCGGCCGACCTGAACGGCGACGGGCTCGCGGAGGTCGTCCACGCGGGCGCGAACGGCTTCAAGCCGTTCACGTCCTACGCGCTGACCTCGACGGCGGGCGGCGTCCACCTCTTCCGCAACAACGGGGCGCTCTCGTTCACGCAGACGTCCCTGACCACGCTCGACTGCACGGACGTCAAGTTCGTCGACGTCGACGCGGACGGCGACCTCGACATCGTCGCGCTGCGCCCGTCCCAGATCCTGACGTGGCTCAACAACGGGTCCGGGACCATGACGGCCGGCCCGACGTCGTCGATCACCGTCCCGAGCGGCACCGGCGGCTACACGTCGGAGCTGGCGTTCGGCTTCATCAACGCCGACAGCTTCCCCGACCTCGTCTACGCCTCGGGCAACGTCCAGAGCACCGGCCAGGTCCACGCGGCGCTCAACGACGGCGCGGGCGGCTTCACCATGTCGGCGTCGCAGACGACGGGCATGGGTGGGTCGTTCTCCGGCGTCAACTCGCTCACGATGGTCCGGATCGACGCCGGCAACGTGTGGGACGTCGCCGCGGGCATCTCGTACAACTCGAGCGGCACGCCGCAGCTGCGGACGAGCCTCATGTCCGCCAGCGGGACGTTCGGCTCGTGGTCGCTCGTCGGCTCCAACACCCCGTCGTGGGGCGGGACGAGCTCGGTGCGCGCCGGCAACTTCCTCAACCAGGCGACCCCGTGCGTCGTGACGACGACGACCCAGGACCCGCCGGACTCGGGCGGCGTCGGCGGCTCGACCCTGCGCGTCTACTACGGCGCGGCCCTCGGGTCGCTGACGACGCTCGTAATCCCCGCCGGCCTGACGAAGTCCATCGGCGTGGGGGACTTCGACTTCGACGGCACGGACGACTTCGCGGTCTCCGCGAAGATCGCCGTCGCGGGCACCGTGAGCCCGCCCACCGGGGGCACGCCCGGCCTCGTCTACGTCTACAAGGGCTCGAACGGCGTCCAGGCCACTTCGGTCAACATCCAGACCGGCACGCCGACGATCACCGTCGGGCAGTCGGGGCGCGTGGCCGCCGGCGACCTCGACGGCGACGGCCGCCCGGACCTGCTGGTCTCGACGTCCTTCTGGGCGCGCGACAACCAGCAGTCCACGACGTGGCAGCGCGGCGACTCGAGCGACGGCAACCCGCTCGGCATCGTCTTCTACCTGAACACGTCGAACTGACGCCGAGCTCGGGGGCTCGGCCCCCGTCGCTGCTACCCGACGGCCGGGGCGCCTCGCGCGCCCCGGCCGTCGTCATGCCCGGGGGAGCTCGACAGCCCCGCGCCGGGGATCCCGGGGTCCCGGGCCGTCGTGCAACACGAGTGTTGCGGCGTGGCCGGATCCGGATGCGTCGCCGGGTCTTTCGGCCCACGAAATCGGCATCGCGGAACCTCCGAGGGGGGTGCGCGGGGAATCTCCGTTTCGTAGATTGCGTTTCCACCGCGGGCTTTCGTTCCGCGGCGACTCGGGCTTTCGGATCCACGGGGTCGGCTGCGGAGGACGTGCGATGAAGAGGTCCATCGGTTGGGGCGCGGCGCTCGGCGCGTGCCTGCTCGCGCTCGCCGGATGCGGCGGCGGCGGCGGCGGGATCAAGAGCGGCGCCCAGCTCGTCGAGATCACGACGGCGAGCGTCCCCGGCGGCACGACCGGCGTCGCGTACGCGGCGTCGGTGGTCGCCCAGTTCCCGCACGCCCCGGGCACGTACTCGGTGGTCGGCGGCGCGCTGCCGCCCGGCCTCTTGCTCGATCGCGACACCGGCGAGATCGCCGGGTACCCGCGCGAGGTCGGCAACTACACGTTCGTCATCGGCGCGCGCGACGGCGAGGACAAGGACCTCCCGCCGGGCCGCGACGCGAACTACGCCGAGGACCGGCAGTCGTTCGCGGTCTCGATCGACCGCGGCCCGCCGAACATCCTGCCGCAGCAGCCGCCCGCGGCACAGTACCGCGCGTCGTACGGCTACCAGATCGACCTCGCCGGCGGCACGCCGCCGTACGTCTTCACGCAGACCGGCGGCACGCTCCCGCCCGGGCTGACGGTCTCGACGTCGGGCCTGCTCGGCACGTTCCCGCTCGCCGCCGTGGAGCACCCGTACCACTTCGACGTGCTCGTGACGGACGCCAACGGGCTCACCGACACCGCGTCGCTGACCGTCGACGTCGTCGTGCTCCCGCTCGCGATCGAGACGCCGACGCTGCCCGACGCCTCCGAGGGCTTCGACTACGACGTGACGCTGACGCTCGCCTCGGCGGGCGGCGGCGTGCCCTACACGTGGTCGCAGATGCCCGTCGGGCCCGGCGAGACGCTGCTCTCCGCCATCAACATGCAGGTGACGGCGACCGGCCACGTGGCGGCGATCACGCCCGCCGGCCCGCCGACCGCGGGCACCTACACCTTCACCGTCGGCGTGACGGACGAGGCGGGGCAGCTCGCCACGCGCCAGTACACGCTCAAGGTGCGCTCGAGCCCGGTCATCCACACGATCTCGCCGCGCGTGGCGCTCAAGCCCGGTCCGTTCACCGTGACCGGCCTCAAGTTCATGCCCGGCGCCCAGCTCGTCTTCGCGCCCGGCGGCCCCTCCGCCGTGACCCTCACGCCCTCCTACATCTCGGCGACGACGCTGCAGTTCGCGTCGGCCCCGCTGCTCGGCGTCAGCGGCCCGGTGACGGTCCGCGTCGTCAACCCCGACGGCGGCTTCTACGACCTGCCGGCGGGCCTGCTCTACGCGGCGAACTCCATCTCGTTCGCGTCCAAGGGCTTCATCGCGAGCAACCTCTCGAGCTTCGGGCTCGACGCGGCCGACCTCAACGGCGACGGGCTCGCGGAGATCGTCCACGCGGGCGCGAACGGCTTCAAGCCGTTCACGTCCTACGCCCTGACCTCGACGGCGGGCGGCGTCCACCTCTTCCGCAACAACGGCGCGCTGTCGTTCACCCAGACGGTGCTGACCACGCTCGACACGACGGACGTCAAGTTCGTCGACCTCGACGTGGACGGCGACCTCGACATCGTCGCCCTGCGCCCGACCCAGATCATGACCTGGCTCAACAACGGGTCCGGGACCATGTCCGCCGGCCCGACGTCGTCGATCCCGGCGCTCGTCGGCAGCGGCGGCTACACCTCGGAGCTCGCGCTCGGCTTCATCAACGGCGACAGCTTCCCGGACCTCGTGTACGCCTCGGGCAACCTCCAGCTCGGCGGCCAGGTCTACGCCGCGCTCAACAACGGCGGCGGCGCGTTCACGGTGACCGCGTCGCAGACGTCGAGCATGGGCTCGTCCTTCTACGGCGTGAACTCGCTGACGATGCTCAAGATCGACGCGGGCAACGTCTGGGACGTGGCGGCCGCGACGTCGTACTACTCGAGCGGCACCCCGCAGCTGCGCATCAGCATGATGAGCAGCGGCGGCACGTTCGGCTCGTGGTCGAACGCGGGCAACAACTCGGCCGCGTGGGGCGGCACCGCGTCGGTCCGCGCCGGCAACTTCCTGAACCAGACCGGCCCGTGCGTCGTCGTCTCGACGATCCAGGACCCGCCGGACTCCGGCGGCGTCGGCGGGCAGATGCTCACGTGTTACTACGGCTCGGGCCTCTCGTCGGCGACGGCGCTGACGATCCCCGCCGGCGTCTCGAAGTCGATCGGCGTCGGCGACTTCGACTTCGACGGCACCGACGACTTCGCGGTCTCGTCGAAGATCTGCGTCGCGGGCGGCACGAGCGCCCCGACCGGCGGCACGCCGGGCCTCGTCTACGTCTACAAGGGCTCGAACGGCGTCCAGGCCACCTCGGTCAACATCCAGACGGGCACCCCGACGATCACGGTCGGGCAGTCGGGTCGCGTGGCCGCGGGCGACCTCGACGGCGACGGCCGTCCGGACCTGCTGATCACGACCTCGTTCTGGGCCCGCGACAACCAGCAGTCGACGTACTACCAGCGCAGCGAGTCGAGCGACGGCAACCCGCTCGGCATCGTCTTCTACCTGAACACGTCGAACTGACGCCGCGCCCGGGGGCCTCCGCCCCCGCGCCTCCTCCCCGACGGCCGGGACGCCCCGCGCGTCCCGGCCGTCGCGTTTCCGGCGCCCGTGGCGGGCGCCCGCGGCCGGGCCTCGCGTCCCCGCGCGGGGGGCCGCCCGCCGCCGCGGGCCCCGGGTCGGGTTGAATGCGCCGCCCGGAGGTCCCCGCGTGCGCGTCGTCACCTGGAACGTCAACGGCATCCGCTCGTGCGAGAGCAAGGGCTTCTCGCGGTGGCTCGCCTCGAGCGGCGCCGACCTCGTCGGCGTCCAGGAGGTCCGCGCGACGCCCGAGCAGGTCCCGGCCTCCCTCGCCTCCCTCGAGGGCTGGCACCGCCACGTCGTCGCCGCCGAGCGGCCGGGGTACAGCGGGGTCGCGTTGTTCGCCCGCCGCGCGCCGGACGCCGTGGAGACGTCGCTCGGCGAGCCCCGCTTCGACGCCGAGGGCCGTCTGCAGGTGGCGCGGTTCGGGCGGCTCGTGGTCGCCAACGCCTACTTCCCCAACGGCAACGGGAAGGACCGCGACAACTCGCGCATCCCCTACAAGCTCGACTTCTACCGCGCGTTGTTCGACCTCGTCGAGCGCCACCGCCGCGCGGGCCGCCGCGTGCTCGTGATGGGCGACTTCAACACCGCCCACACCGAGCTCGACCTCGCCCGCCCCAAGGAGAACGTCGAGACGAGCGGCTTCACGCCGGTCGAGCGCGAGGAGCTCGACCGCTGGATCCGCGCGGGCTGGGTGGACTCCTTCCGCCGCTTCCAGCCCGCGGGCGGCCACTACTCGTGGTGGTCGCAGCGCTTCGGCGTGCGCGCGAAGAACATCGGCTGGCGCATCGACTACGTCCTGACGTCGCCCAACGTGGCGCCCTTCCTGAAGGACGCGTGGATCACGCCGCAGGTCACCGGCAGCGACCACTGCCCGTGCGGCGTCGACCTCGACCCGGCCGTGATCGGGTAGGGGACGGCGGCCCGTTCGGCGGCCGGGGCCGCGGTCGGGGGGGAGCGGGACGCGAGGCCCGCGCGGGGGCCGGCCGTCCCGCGCGCCGCATCGCGGCCCCGCATCGCGGCCCCGCATCGCGGCCCCGCATCGCGGCCCTGGATCGCGGCCCCGCATCGTGGCGCCACGCCGTGGTGCCACGATGCGGCCGCGGTGACCCTGCGCCGTCGGTCGAGCGCCGGCCGGTCCTTCGTTACATCCCGCGGCTGTTCCCCCGGCGGCGCGGCCGGCGTCTGTCCTCGTGGCGGCCGCGCTCGTCGTCGTCGCCGGGAGTCGTCCATGTCGTCCACCCGCTCGCGCGCCGTCGGGGCCCTCGGCGTCCTCGTCCTCGTCGTCGGGGCGCTCGCCGTGCCGGCCGGGGCGCGCGTCGCGCGCGCCGACGGCCCGACGGCGCCGGGACCGGTCGCGCCCGCGCCCGGCGCGGGCGTGGGGCCCGTGATCCCGACGCCCCCGTCGCGTCCGGCGGCGCCCGGCGTCGCCGACGGCGGGCCCGCGCCGCAGGACGGCGGGGCGGCGCCGGTGCCCGCGCCGGCCGCGATCCCGCTCGACCGCGCGGTGGCGGCGGGCCTCCTCGACGTCCGCGGCGAGGCGCCCGGGAGCTACCAGAGCGTGTTGCTCGTGCTCACGAACCGCTCGCGCGAGCCGCTGACGGTGGACGTCGCCGGCCGTCACCTCCGTCCGACCACCAGCGGCTGCCAGCGCCTGGGCCTCGCGTTCCCGGTGGGGGCCACGACCCCGGCCGGCGCGCCCGCCGGCACGTTCCCCGTCCGGCTCGAGGCGGGCGAACGACGCGAGGTGCGGATGAACACGTGCTGCATGGACGCGGGCAAGCCGTGCCCGCGCGAGCAGGACCGCTTCGAGCTGGCCGCCACGCCGCCGCCCGCCGCCGTCGAGGTCGCGTTGCGGTGGTGGGTGGACCATCCGACGGCGTCCCAGGGGTTCGTGAACGCCGCCGTCTGGCAGCGCGACCCCGCGCTGCTCGCACGCGGCGAGGGCGGGGCCGACGCGTCCGGCCCCCCGCGTCCCGCGCCGACGTCGGTGGTCTCGCACCGCGGCGTCGTGTACGTCGTGGACGGCGGCGCGCTCACGAGCCTCGACCGCGAGGGCGTCCGGCGGTTCCACGCGACGGGCGTGCGGTCGGCGCTGCCGGGCGACGCCGGGCTCCTCGCGCTCGCCGACGGCGTGGACGGCGTCGAGTTGTGGAGGTTCGGCGAGACCGGCGACCCGCCGTGGATGAAGCTGCGCGGCCTCGGCGCGGCGGGTCCCGAGCAGGTGCTCGAGGGGCCCGGGGGCGCGTTCGTGATGCGGCGCGGACCGGGCCTCGCGTACCTCGCGGACCGCCTGGCGCCGGAGGTCGAGGTCGGGCTGCGTTCGCGCAGCGCCGCGACGGCAACGTCGGCGCGGCTGGCGGCCGTCGACCCCGCGAAGGGCCGCGCGGTGGCGATCGTGCACCGCGCCGGTCAGGGGGCCGCGGGCGCGTTCACGTCCGCGCAGGGGCTCCACGAGCGCGCGCCGACCGTCGAGGTGTTCGACCTCGACCTCCGCAAGGGGACGGCGGCGCTCCGCAAGACGTTGTGGAGCGCGCGCGACGTCGCGGCGGGCCCGGCGGGCGTGTTCCTCGTCACGTTCGCGGGCTCGCTCGCGCGGCTCGACGGCGAACGCACCGTGCCGGTGCCGACGGACCGGGCCTGGGAGGCCGTCGAGGCGGTGGGCGCGCGGCGGCTCGTGGTCGCCGGCGAGGGCGGACGGTGGGTCCTCGACGCGCGGGGGGGCCGGCCCGTGGCGCTGCCCGCCGATGCCGTCGGCGTCGCCATCGATCCCGTCACCGACGACGTGGTGTGGATCGCCGCCGACGCGGTCCGCCGGTGCCCGGGCGCGGGCGGCGCCGTCGAGACGATCCCGATCCGCTGAGGGGCGGCGCCCCGCGGGCGCGGCGCCGTCCGTCGCGCGCGCTCGGAGCGGATCCCCGGAGGCCCGGTCGGGAGGCTGGGCCTACTTCGGGAGCGCGTTCCAGGGCTTCGGCAGGAACACGAAGCGCTCGCCGACCTTCGTGAAGCAGGTGTACTTCATGCCGGTGCTGCTGCCCGGCTCCACGTGCTCGACGACGTACCACGTGCGGCCCGGGGCGCCGATGGCGGCGAACCGCTGCATGCCGCCGGGGAACTCCTCGAACGCGACCGAGCCCTTCGCGTACGCGACGAGCTCCTCGGTCGTGGCCGCGTGGACCTGGGTGACGGTGCGCTTCGGGTCGCCGGGCTCGAAGAGCTGCTGCCCGAGCCCCTTGACCACCGGGTCGTTCATGGCGAGGTCCACGAACTTGAAGGCGGCCAGCCACGCGTCGCTCGCCTCGCCCTTCGTCACGAACGTCGCGAGCTCGGCCTTCGAGGGCACGAGGGAGTAGGCGAGCGCCGTCGCCTTCGCCTCGTCGCCGGCCTTGCGCGCGGCCTGGAACTGCGCCGCGAGCGCGTCGAGGGTGGCGGCCGGCTTCGGCTGCTCCGCCTCCTCGCAGGCGACGAAGCACACGACGGCGAGCAGCGCGAGCAGGGTCCGGGCCATGGCGGGTCTCCTCGGCGCCAGCCTACCGCGCCACCGACCCGGGCCCAGCGTCGCCGGCGCCGTTCGGTGATGGGGGCGCCCGGGGGAGGGCGGGTAGGCTGGCCGTCCGATGGCCCGCACCAGCATCCGCTTCAGCCTCACCACGAGCCTGCTGGCGCTGGTGGGCCTGCTCTCGCTCGCGATCCTCGCGGTCAACGTGGTGGCGGGGCGGCGGATCGCCGACGACCTCTCGGCGCGCTACCTGGAGGAGACCGAGCGCCTCGTCGAGGAGCGGCTGCACGGGTTCTTCGCGCCCGTGGTCTCGGGGATCGGGAACGCGCGCGCGTGGGCCCGCGCCGGCGCCATCGACCCGCGCGACCCGGCGCGCTCGACCGCCGTCCTCCTCACGGTGCTCCGGGCCCATCCGCAGGTGACGTCGCTCGCCACCGGCGACGAGACCGGCTACGGCTACCGCATCGGCGCCGAGGGCGACGACTTCCTCGTGCGCGTCAACGAGGCGGGGAGACCCGGCGCGCCGGCGCGGTTCACCCTCGTCTCGAGGGACGGCGCCGAGCTCAAGCGGTACGAGAAGGCCGACGAGTACGACCCGCGCAAGCGCCCGTGGTACGCGTCGGCGCGGGACGCGCTCGCGAAGGCGGGGTCCGCCGCCGCGGCGGAGGTGGCGTGGACCGACCCGTTCCTGCTCAACACGAGCAAGACGCCGGGCATCTCCGCGAGCGCCCCGTTCGAGGGCCCGGACGGCGGGACGTACATGACGACGTTCAACGTCATGCTGACGCGGCTGTCGGACTTCACCGCGTCGCTGCGGCCCACGCCGCACGGCGCGGCCGTCGTGTTGTCGGACGCCGGCGAGGTGCTCGGGTTCCCGGCGACCGACCGGTTCCCCACCGCCGAGCGCCGGCTGGAGTTCCTGAAGGCGCTCGAGTAGCGCAACCCCGTGCTCGCCGAGATGGGCTTCCCGGCCATCGCGGACGCCCAGGCGACGTTCGACCGGGCGCGGGCCGCCGGCGCGCGCGGCACGTCGCGCTACGAGGCGGGCGGCGCGCCGTGGCGCGCGGCGTTCCGGCCGTACGCGCTCGGCACCAAGCGGCTCTGGATCGGCGTCGCGATCCCCGAGGCCGACTTCCTCGGCGAGGTCGAGCGGCAGCGCCACACGATCCTCTACGTGTCGGGCGGCGCGCTCCTGCTCGCGGTGCTCCTCGCCCTCGCCCTCGGCCGCGTCTACGCGCGCCCCCTGGGCCTCCTCGCGGCCGAGAGCGACCGCATCACCGCGCTCGACCTCGCGCCGGGCCCGGCCGTCCGCTCGCACCTCCGCGAGGTCCACCGGCTGGCCGAGTCGCAGGAGCGGATGCGCGGCGCGCTGGACTCGTTCGCGAAGTACGTGCCCACGCCCGTGGTCCGCGAGCTGCTCCGGCAGGGCGAGGCCGCGCGCCTCGGCGGGCGCGTGCGCCCGGTCACCGTGCTCTTCACCGACATCCGCGGGTTCACGGGCGTGTCCGAGGGCATGACGCCCGCCGAGCTGACGGCGCTGCTCGCCGACTACTTCGCGCGCGCCATGGCCGCGATCGACGCCGCGGGCGGCGCCGTCGACAAGATGATCGGCGACGCGATCATGGCGCTCTTCGGCGCGCCCGTCGCGTCGGACGACCACGCGGCCCGCGCGGTCCGCGCCGCGCTCGCCTGCGACCGCGCGTTGACCGCGTACGAGGCCGAGTGCCTCGCGGCGGGCAAGCCGCCGCTCGTCACGCACTTCGGGCTCGCGTCCGGCGACGCGTTCGTCGGCAACGTCGGCAGCGCGGACCGGCTCAACTTCACCGCCCTCGGCGACGTCGTGAACCTCGCGAGCCGCCTCGAGGGCGCCTGCAAGGTGTACGGCGTGCGCATCCTCTGCGCCGACGCCGTCCGCCGGGCCGCGGGCGACGCGTTCGCGTGGCGGCTCGTGGACGTCGTCGGCGTGAAGGGCCGCGCGACGGGCGAGCGGGTCCACGAGCCCCTCGGGCCCGTGGCCGAGGTGCCGCCCGCGCGCCTCGCCGCCGCGCGGGCGTACGAGGCCGCCTTCGAGGCGTACCTCGCGCGCCGGTTCGACGACGCGCTCGGCCGCCTCGCGGCGCTCGCCCCGGACCCGTCGGTCGCGCGCCTGCGCGCCGCGTGCGAGGCGTTCCGCGCGACGCCCCCTCCGCCGGGCTGGGACGGCGTCGCGCGGCTCGTCGAGAAGTAGCGCCGGCGCGTCCGCCGGCGCGTCCTCCGGAGGTCAGGCCGCGCGGCCGGCGGCCTCCTCGGCACGCGAGGCCCGCGCCGTCGCGGGGGACGGCGGCTCGGGTAGGTCGCGGCCGAGCAGGAGGTCCACGAGGCGCGACGACGCGCCCTTGTGGAAGCCGACGGGCCCGTCGTAGGTGCGCGGGTTGCGCCAGGTCCCGAACACCATGTCTCAGAGCGGGAGGTCGGCGTAGTTGAACCGGTGGACGCCGGTGGCGTGGTGGACGGCGTGGGCCTCCGGCCGCTGGACGATCCACCCGAGCCAGCGCGGGGTGCGCAGGTTCGCGTGCTGGAACGCGGCGTTCACGGTGACGAACGTCACGGCGATGGTCGCGGCCTCCGCCGAGAGCCCGAGCACCGGCCCGAGCACCGTGGCGGCGATGGCCGTGAACACGAGGCTGTCCACGGGGTGGAGGTAGTTCGCGCCGAACGCGTCGAGGCTCTCGGCCGCGTGGTGGAACCGGTGCAGGTGCCGCCACAGGAACGGCACGTGGTGGGCGGCGCGGTGCCAGCCGTAGTGCGCGAGCTCGTAGCCGAGGATGCCCACGACGGCGCCCGCCGCGGTGCCGAGCGCCGCGCCGTCGAGGAGCGGCGTGCCGCCGAGGAGCCCGGTGAGGAGCTCGCCGGCCTTCAGCGACGCCACGACGTTGAAGGCGCTCACGAGCAGCGCCCGGACCCGCCAGCCGCGCGGCGCGTCGTACCGGCGCGCGCGCACGAAGAGGTCGAGGACGAGGAAGAAGGGCAGCGCGAGGAGCGAGACCCAGGTGAGGACGTCGATCACGGGAACCTCCGTTCGGCGGGACGGGCGAGGGGCCCGTCCGCGACGCGGGGGAGCCTCGCCGCCCGGCCACGGCCCGTCGCGCGACTCGCGGTCCACCGCGGGTTGACTCGTGGTCAACCCCCCCGGAGCCTCCCGGCGACGTCAGCCGGGGCCGAGCTCGGCGGCCAGCAGCCGCTCCGCGGCGGCGCGCGCGCGTTTCGCGGCGGCGTCGTCGTGCAGCGTCTGTCGCGCCATCAGCGCGCCCTGGACGAGGATCTGCCACGTGCGCGCGAGGCCCACCGGGTCGCGGGCGCCGGCGGCCTCGGCCATGCGGAGGAGGTCGCGTTCGGCGTCCACGTAGTGCTGCGCCGCCGCCTTGTGGACGGGGTGGGTCCGCGACGGGAACTCCGTCGAGGCCGCGAGGAAGAGGCACCCGCGGTAGTCCGGCAGCGTGAAGAAGTCGTCGAGGACGTCGAACACCGCGAGCAACATCTTGCGCGGGTCGAAGCCGGCGCGCCGCTGCACCTCGCGCGCGAACACCGACGCCTCCCACTCGTTCCGGAGCACGACCGCCTCGCGGATCAGGTGGTCGCGGCTCTCGAAGTGGTTGTAGAAGGTCGTCTTGGTGACGCCGGTCTCCTCGAGGATGCGGTCGAGGCCGACCTCGTGGAAGCCGTGCACGTAGAAGAGGTCGAGGGCGCGGAACAGCAGCTTCTCGCGCGTGTCGCGCGGGGGGCGGCCGGGGCCGAACAGGTCGCTCGCGGTGCGGGGCGTCGGGGGCGGGGTCGGGTCGGGCACGGTCCGCTCCTCACGCCGCGTCCGCGGGGCGGCGCGCCCCGACGAGCATCGCGGCCCAGCCGACGAGGAACGCCGTGCCGCCGAGCGGCGTCACCATCCCGAGCGCGCGCGGCGCGCCGAGCGCCATCGCGTAGAGGCTGCCCGAGAAGAGGACGGTCCCCGTGACGAACGCGAGGCCCGCCGCGCGCCAGGCCCGGTGCGGGGCGCGGGCCGCGGCGAGCGCGACGGCGAGCAGCGCGAGGGCGTGCAGCCCCTGGTAGTGCACGGCCTTCTCGAACCACGTGGCCTGCTCGGCCGAGAGCCGGTCCTTCAGGGCGTGCGCGCCGAACGCGCCGAACGCGACCGTGAGCCCTCCGAGCGCCGCGCCGGCCACCGCGATCCACCCGCGCATGTCCGCCTCCCGCGCGGCCGCCGGGCCGCGAGGCCAGAGCCTACGCGGCGTCCCGGGCCGTGCCCGGCGATGCGCCGGCCGCCGGGCCTCGCGTCCCGGAGGGCCCGACCGGCACCGGCCCCGTCCGCGCCCCGCGTGGGGGCCCGTCGCCGCGGCCCGGGGCCCGTCCCGCGGTCCGGAAACGAAACGAGCCCGGCGGTGGAACCGCCGGGCCCGCGATCGCCCTACGGCGACACGCGAAGGTGCTTACCAGCGGCTGCCGCCGCCGCCGCCGCCACGGCCGCCGCCGTAGCCGCCGCCGCCGCCGCCACGGCCACCGCCGTAGCCGCCGCCGCCGCCACCGCCGTAGCCACCGCCGCCACCACCGCGCTGCTCGCGCGGCTGGGCCTCGTTGACCTTGAGCGGGCGGTCCTGGACGCGCTGGCCGTCCAGAGCCGAGATCGCGGCCTTCGCCGCCTCGTCCGTCGCCATCTCCACGAAGGCGAAGCCGCGGGAGCGGCCCGTCTCGCGATCCATGACGATGTGCACGTCGGTCACCTCGCCGTGCGCCGAGAACAGCTGACGCACGTCGTCTTCGGTGGCCTTGAAGGAGAGGTTGCCGCAGTAGATGCGCTTACCCATGTCGAACTTTCATGAACTCATCGCGGCCAAGAACTGATGCGCCTCGAACGGGGATCGGCCGCGAGCCCACTGTCGAAGGGGAGCGACCGGCGTTGGCCGATCGGCTCCAAGAACACGCCCGTCCGAAAGGAAGGGCGTGGGCGTCGGGTGCGGACGACCCGGGACGGACCCGGCTCGGCGAAGGCCGAGGACCACACGCGGCGCGCGAGGAATGGAGCGGTGCAGCGGCGCCGAGGGGCGCGCGGAAGACCGCGGAAACGAGGAGCAACCGACCATCCGTACGAGCCAAACTCCGAAAGCGCCGAACGTCGGGAGGGAGCCGACGTGCGTCGGGACTCTCTCGCGTGGGCGACCTGCGACCTCTGAGGAACGGGCTCGGCCGGGCGTGGCGCGCTCCGCAGGCGAGACGCGACCGTCGAACGGGCTTCCACTCGTTTCGTCGTCGGGACCGCAGGGACCCGCCGACCGAGAGAGTCCACCACGGGCCGCGGGGGACACAACAGGAATCCCGCGG
>JAEUHO010000535.1 GCA_016795345.1 Planctomycetia bacterium
AGGTCGATCGCGAGGGTCGCGCGGCCCGGCAGGCGCATCTCCGCCGCGAGCCGCAGCCGGCGGGGAGGGTCCACCTCGAGCACGCGCCAGAAGTCGAGGGCGTCGCCGACGCGCAGGTCCACGGGGTGGCGGCGCCCGCGCCGCAGGCCGACGCCGCCGACGAGCCGGTCGAGGCGTCCGCGCAGGGCCCACAGGCCGTCCGCGTGGTACCAGCCCGTGCGTCCGCCGAGGCGCGCGACGGGCGCCCACGCGCGTTCGATCGGCGCCGCGACGACGACGCGGCGGACGTCCTCCCGCACGGTGCCGCCGGCCCACGCCGGGTCGTCGGGGTCGCTCCACTCGGCCGCGGGGACGCGCCCCGCGTCGGTCCAGTGCGTCTCCGTCGCGTCGTGGCGGAACCGCTCCAACGCGAGGCGGATGGCCTCGCGCGGCGTGAGCAGGGGCTGGGGCACCAGCGCGCGGATCGCGTCGTCGTGGGCGACGACGGGGTTGCGCAGCCCCTCGGCGAGCGGCCGCGCCAGCGCGGCGGGCACCGGCGTGACGAGGTGGATCCAGTACGACGAGAGCCGCGGCGACAGGATCGGCACGGGGACGATCCACCGCCGCGGGAGCCCGGCCTCCTCCGCGTAGACCTCCATGAGCCGCCGGTACGTCAGCACCTCGGGGCCGCCGACGTCGAACGTGCGGCCCGCCGCGGCCGGCGTGTCGAGGACGCCGACGAGGTACCCGAGCACGTCGCGGACCGCGACGGGCTGGCAGGGCGTGCCGACCCAACGCGGCGTCACCATGGCGGGCAGCCGGTCGACGAGGTAGCGCAGGATCTCGAACGACGCGCTCCCCGAGCCGAGGATCATGCCCGCGCGCAGCGTCGTGACGGGCACGGGCCCCGACGCCAGCACCTGGGCCACCTCGGCACGCGAGCGGAGGTGGGGCGAGAGGTCGGGGCCGTCCTCGCCGAGGCCGCCGCGGTACACGATCCGCTCGAGCCCCGCCGCGGCGGCCGCCCGCGCCATCGCCGCGGCGGCGCGGCGGTCGGCCGCCGCGAAGTCCGCGTGGCGCGCGTCCATGGAGTGGACGAGCCAGTAGGCCGCGCGGCAGCCGCGGCACGCGGCCTCGAGCGCCGCGTCGTCGAGGGCGTCGCCGACCGCGATCTCGAGGGCCGGGTGCGCGCTCCACGCGCGGCCGGCGAGTTTGCGCGGGTCCCGCGCGAGCGCCCGCACGCGATGCCCGGCCGCGAGCAGCCGCGGCACCAGTCGGCCGCCGACGTACCCGGTCGCGCCGGTCACGAGGACGGGCCGCGGGTCGCGCGGGGGCGCGGCGGGCGACACGTCGGGGGGCGGGGCCGCGGACGTCACCCGATCATCGTCGCCGCGATCCGGGCGACGGGCCCGCGGCGCGCGGACGTTTCCCGCGTGGCGCGACCCGCGGCGGGCCGGGCCTCGCGTGCCCGCGGGTCGGGGTCGCCGTCCGGGCGGCGGGGGGGCCGGCGGCCGGTGCCGCCGCGCCTCGGGGCGTCACTTCTTCGCGGTGTTCTGCGCCGGCGGGTGGCCGTTCGCCGCGACGTACTCCTCGAGCAGGGCCTTCAGCCGCGCCTTCGGCTGCATCGACGTCTCGCGCTTGTAGTGCGTGAGGCCGTGGGCCGCGCCGGCGAGGTGCGCGCGCAGCCGGCTGCGGAGCGTGTCGCCCTTGCCGACCGCGTGGCCGAGGTAGACCAGCTCGCGCTTCGCGTACAGCGCGTACACGCCGCGCTTGAGCGGCGCGACGTCGACGTTGGCGGGCGTGAGGCGCTTGAACTTGCGGTCGTCGATCGGCATGGGGCGTCCCGGGGCCGGGCGGAAGGGCTGCGAAGGAACCACCACCTCGCGCGGGGCCGCGGGGGCCGCGCGCCGCGCGGGCTCGGAGGCGTCGCCCCGGAGCGCCGCGCGCGGGCGAGGGCCTCGCGGCCCTCGGGCGTCCCGGGGCGAAGCGGCGGACCGCCTCGCCCCGGGGGAACGGACCGAGGCTCGGTCCGAAGGCTGCTCCGTCGTGAGCCCGCGTGGGCGCAGCAGGAGCGCCGTTCAGACGGAGCCTAGTAGCGACCGCCGCGCGAGCCGCCGCCGCCGTAGCCGCCGCCACCACCGCCGCCGCCGCCGAAGCCGCCGCGACCCCCGCCGCGCTCCTCGCGCGCCTGGGCCTCGTTGACCTTCAGGTTGCGGCCGCCGGCCGAGTGGCCGTCGAGGGCCTGGATCGCCGCCTTCGCCTGCTCGTCCGTCGCCATCTCGACGAACGCGAAGCCGCGCGGGCGGCCGGTCTCGCGGTCCATGACCATGTGGACGTCGGTGACCTCGCCGTGCGCCTCGAAGAGCGCGCGGACGTCGTCCTGGCTCGACTGGAAGGAGAGGTTGCCGCAGTAGATTCGCTTACCCATGATGACTTTCGTTGAACTCGACGCGGCCGTACGGAAGGACTCCGGTCGAGTGGAGGCCGCGGGCCTCCCGTCGGAGCAGGACGGCCGGGGTTTCACCGGACATCCATCGCAGCGCACGCGGTCCCACAGTGGACCGCGCGTGCGTCGCGGGGCGCGGGATGCGCCGCGCGACGCGCGGAAAGAAGAAGAAGGGGCCGACGCTCGCGGGGATCGCCGTGCGCCCACCACGGGGCGTTAGACCACGAATCGTCACACCACGGGGCGTCGCGCCACGGGTCGTCAAGCCATCGGCCGCCGCGCCACGGCGTTCCGCGGACGGGGCCGCGCACGGGAGGGAGCGCGCGCGCTCCGACCGGGCGGAGTCGCTCGCGGCCGAGCGCGAGGGAGGACGGGAACGGAAGGGGCGGGGCGTGATCCGGACTCCGACGAGGGCCGCATCGAATCGGCCTGGCGATCGTCGTCGTGGGTGCGAACGCACCTGGATCAGCGAGCGGAGAGCAACTCGAACGCCGGACGAGCCCGAAGACCCATCCGACGCGGCGTATTGTTGCATGGATCCCGGCGTGCGGGCGGGGATTCACCCACCGGGGGGCGCGCGACGGGGGCCCCCGGTCGCCGCGGCGGCCTCGCGCGCGAGCAACGCGCGTTTGCGCGCGACGCCCCATCGGTACCCCGCGAGCGCGCCGTCCGCGCGGCGCACGCGATGGCACGGGATCGCGATGGCGACGGGGTTCGCCGCGCACGCGCCGGCCACGGCGCGCACGGCGCGGGGCGCGCCGACCGCGCGCGCCACCTCCGCGTACGTCGTCGTCGCGCCGGCGGGCACCGCGGTCAGCGCCGCCCACACGCGCTGCTGGAACGCGGTCCCGCGCACGTCGAGCGGGAGGCGCGCCGCGAGGCGCGGCTCCGCGACCGCGCGGACCACGTCGCGCACCCGGGACGCGAGGCCCGTGGCATCGCGCACCCGCGTCGCACGCGGGAACCGCCGCGCGAGGTCGCGCGCGAGCGGGCCCTCCGCGTCGCCGAGCAGGATCGCCGCGATCCCGCGCGGCGTGGCCGCGACGAGCACCACGCCGAGGTCGCAGCGCGCGGTCGCGTAGCGCAGCTCGAGGCCCGCCCCGCCCGCGCGGAACGCGCGCGGCGCCATGCCGAGGCGCGCCGCGGCGGTCGCGTAGAACCGCGACGCCGACCCGTAGCCCGCCGCCGCGTGGGCCGCGGCGACGGTCGCGCGGGTCCGCAGGGTCGCGCGCGCGCGGCGCGCCCGGTGGGCCGCGGCGTACGCGCGGACCGTCACGCCCGTCGCCGCGCGGAAGACGCGCGCCACGTGGAACGGGGAGAGCCCGACGACGCGCCCGAGCTCCGCCAGCGTCGGCGTCGGGCCGTCGCGCTCGAGGCGGCGACAGAGCGTCGCGACGCGGGCGGCCCCGACGTCGCCCGGCGCGGGGCCCGCGGGCGCGCAGCGCCGGCACGGACGGAACCCGGCGGCGCGCGCGGCGGCGACGTCGGCGTGGAACTCGACGTGCTCGGGCCGCGGGCGGCGCGACGGGCACGTCGGCCGGCAGCAGACGCCCGTCGTCCGCACCGCGTAGACGAACGTCCCGTCGGCGGCCGCGTCGCGCGCGAGCACCCGCGCCCAGCGGGGGTCGGCCTCGACGGCGGCGGCGCGGCGGACGGACGCGGGAGAGCGCGCGATGGGCATGCCGCGCACCCTACGGCCCGCGCCGGGGCCCCGCCTCCCGCGGCGTGCGGTCGAACCCGGGCGTCACGGCGGCGGCGGACCGGCGAGGCCGAGGACCTCCA
Organism: Planctomycetia bacterium; assembly: GCA_016795345.1. Classification (GTDB taxonomy): domain Bacteria; phylum Planctomycetota; class PLA2; order PLA2; family JAEUHO01; genus JAEUHO01. Next base: position 4,208 of record JAEUHO010000535.1, read on the forward strand.
CCAGCGCGTGCACGCCCTGCTTGCCGCGGATCTCGACCTCGACGCGGCGCCCCGCGCGGACGAGGGGCGCCACGTCGGCGTACACGACGTCCGACACGAGGAGCCGGCTCCCGAGGTCCTTGTTCGCCGCCTCGATCCGGCTCGCGAAGTTCACGACGTCGCCGATCACGGTGTCGCGCTCGCGATGCCACGGCGTGGGCGAGCCCACCACGACCACGCCGGCGTGCACCCCGATGCGGACCGCGAACGGCTGCCCGTACGCGGTCGCGAGGTACGCCTCCATGCGGTCGGACGCGTCGAGCAGCCCCAGCGCGGCGCGCACCGCCGCCTCCGCGGGCGCGGGCCCCTCGCCCGCGAACACCGCCAGCAGCCCGTCGCCCATGTAGTTGTCCACGCGCCCGCCGAGCCCGTCCACGACGCCGGTCGCGAGGTGGAACCAGCGGTGCAGCACGTGGACGACGTCGTACGCCGGCAGCCGCTCGGACAGCCCGGTGAAGCCGGCCACGTCCGCGAACAGCACCGCCACCGGCGCCTCGCGCCCCATGGACGCCCTCGGCGCGCCCTCCGGCGCGGGCCGCGCCGTGAACTGCTTCGTCAGCTCGTAGTCCTCGGGGTCGAGGACGAGGCGCCGCACCGCGACGTCGCCGGTCGCGCGGGTCTGGCAGGCGAGCCGGACCGCGTCCTCGAGCCCCAGCCGCGCGGCGATGGCCCGCTCCTCGTCGGTGCGCGGCGTGCAGGCCTCGAGGCCGTGCACGACCCGGACGCGGCACGTCGAGCAGCGCGCCAGCCCGCCGCACGCGCGGGCGACCGGCACCGCCGCCCGGACGAGCGCCGCGAGCAGCGTCTCGCCGTCGCCCACGTCCGTCGAGAGGTCGTCGGAGAGGGAGCGGAGGGTCGCCACGCGGCGATCATAGCGGTCGCGGCGCGGCGGCGGCGCCGCATCCGTCGCCGCGCGGTCCCTCGGCACGCTCCCCGCGGCGCCGGTACGCGAGGCCCGGTCGCCGCCGGGGCCGCGGTCCGGGTCGGCGGCGACCGGGCCTCGCGTCGGCGGAATCCGACCGCGACGTGGCGGGGCGGTCGTCCCGCGTCGGCGCGCGCGGTCGGCGCGGAAGACGCTGGACGAACCCTGTCCCACAGGCCAACGTCAGCCCATGGGCACGCGCACGGTCGGCGTAGGCAGGGTCCGTCCGGCTGGAGCGCCCGCGGGCGCCCCGCGGCGCCGCGTCCCGCGATGGGCGGCGGCGCTCGGCGCGGCGTGCGCCGCGGTGGGGGTCGCGACGACGCTGGCCGCGTGCGGCGGCGGCGGGGAGGCCAAGGCCAAGGCTCGCCCGACGCGCACGGCGCCCGTCGTCGTGGCGAAGGTCGAGCCGCGCGACCTCGAGTACGTCGTCGAGGGGACCGGTTCGCTCGAGGCGTACCAGGTGGTGACCGTGCCCGCGCGCGTGGACGGGATCGTCGAGGTGCTCGGGTTCGACGAAGGCTCCCTCGTCGAGACCACGACGGAGCTGGCGGTCGTGGACCGTTCCCGCCGTCGGTTGGCGCTCACGGAGGCCGAGACGTCGGTCGCCGAGGCCAAGGCGGCGGTTGCGACGGCCGAGGCGGCGGTGCCGCGGGCGGTGGCGGCGGTCGAGCGGGCGGCGGCGGGCGTCGAGCGCGCGGCCGCCCTCGAGAGCGCCGCCGCCACGGACCTGCGCGAGGGGCAGGAGATGCTCGCGCGCCGCGACGAGCTGCGCCGGGCGTCGCCGGGCGCGGTCTCGGTCGAGGAGGTCGCGCAGATGCGCGCGCAGGTGGACCGGCGGCGCGACGCGGTGGGCGTGGCGCAAGCCGCGCGCCGCGAGGCCGAGGGCGCGAAGGCGGAGGCCGAGGGCGCGGTCGCGGTCGCCAAGGCGGCGGTCGTCGAGGCGGAGGCCGAGGTGGCGTCGGCGGAGTCGCGCCGCGCGATCGCCGCGCGCACCGCCGAGGACGCCGTCGTCCGCTCGCCGATCCGAGGGGTCGTGCGGCGGCGGCTCGCGACGGTGGGGCAGTACCTGCGGGCGGGCGACGCGATCGCCGAGATCGTGGACCGCACCCGGTTGCGGGTGCGGTTCCGCGTGACGGAGCCCGAGTCGGCGCGCGTGGAGGCCGGGATGCCCGCGGCCGTCGTCGTCCCGTCGCTCGGCCCCGCGGCCCACCCCGCGGCGATCGTCCACGTGGACGAGACGGCGAGCGCGGTCACGCGGATGGTGGACTGCCTGGCCGAGCTCGACGCGCCGGCGCCGGCGCTGAGGCCGGGGTACTACGCCGTCGTGGCGGTGCGCACGAAGCGCGCGCGCGCCATCGCCGTGCCCGACGCGGCGCTGCAGCCCGGCGAGAAGGGCTGGGTGGCGTTCGTCGTCGAGGACGGCAAGGCCCGGGCGCGCGTGCTCGTCCTCGGGCTGCGGACCCGCGACGGGCTCGTCGAGGTGGTGCAGGGGCTCGCGGTGGGCGAGACGATCGTCGTGCGCGGCGGGAACGTCCTCGCCGACGGCGTCGCGGTGTCGGTCGTGGACCCGTCGGCGGCGAAGGGACCGGGCGGGGCGGGCGCCCCGGGGGCCGCGACGGGCGCCGGGACGGGCGGCCCGTCGATGGACGCCGAGACGGGCCCGCGATGAGGCTCTCGGACGCCGCGGTCCGCAAGCCCGTCTTCGCGTGGATGCTGATGGCGGGGCTCATCGTGTTCGGGGCCCTCGGCTTCCGGGAGCTGGGCGTCAGCCAGATGCCCGACGTGGACTTCCCGCAGGTCACGGTGGCGCTGACCCTCGAGGGCGCGTCGCCGGAGACCATGGAGACCGACGTCGTCGAGCTGGTCGAGGACGCGTGCATGAGCGTCGAGGGGATCGTCGACATCTCGTCGTCGTCCCAGCAGGGGCGCGCGACCGTCACCCTCGAGTTCGAGGTGGGCCGCGACATCGACGCGGCGCTGCAGGAGACCCAGACCCGCGTGGCGCAGGCCCAGCGCCGGCTGCCGCGGGCGCTCGACCCGCCGGTCATCACGAAGAGCAACCCGGAGGACCAGCCGATCCTCTGGGTCGCGGTGACGGGCCTGCGGCCGCCGCAGGAGCTCGCCGAGACCGCCCGGCGCGTGCGCGAGCGCCTGCAGACGGTCCCGGGCGTCGGCGAGATCACCCTCGGCGGCTACCGCGAGCGGAGCCTGCGCGTGTGGCTCGACGCCGTGCGGATGGACGCCCGCAACGTCACGGCCGCCGACGTCGTCCGCGCGCTCGAGCGCCAGCACGTCGAGCTGCCCGCCGGGCGCTTCGAGGGCCGCGACCGCGAGCTGAACGTGCGCCTGCGGGGCGAGGCGCGCGGCGTCGAGGAGTTCCGCGCGCTCGTGGTCGCGGAGCGCGAGGGGACCGTCACGACGCTGGCCGACGTCGCGACCGTCGAGGACGGCCTCGAGGACCGGCGCGTCATCGCGCGCAACAACGGGCAGCCCGCCCAGGGCCTCGGCGTCCGCAAGCAGCGCGGCGCGAACGCGGTCGCCATCGCCCACGGCGTGCAGGCGCGGCTGCGCGAGCTGCGGCCGACGCTGCCGGAGGGCGTGGAGGTCGCGACGGTGTTCGACTCGACCACGCCGGTGGAGGAGTCGATCCACGAGATCGAGCTGACGCTCATCCTCGCGGTCATCCTGACGGCGCTCGTCTGCTGGCTGTTCCTCGGCTCCATCTCCTCGACGATCAACGTGCTGCTCTCGATCCCCACGTCGATCGTGGGGACGTTCGCCGTGATGCACTTCCTCGGCTTCACGCTGAACACGTTCACGCTGCTGGGCCTCTCGCTGGCCGTCGGCATCGTCGTGGACGACGCGATCATGGTGCTCGAGAACATCTTCCGGCGGGCCGAGCACGGCGAGGGCCGGGTGCGGGCCGCGGTCGCGGGCGCGCGGGAGATCGCGTTCGCCGCGCTGGCGGCGTCCGCGGCCATCGTGGCGATCTTCCTGCCCGTCGCGTTCATGCGCGGGATCGTCGGGCGGTTCTTCTTCCAGTTCGGCGTGACGATCTCCGTCGCGGTGATGCTGTCGCTCCTCGAGGCCCTCACGCTGACCCCGTCGAGGTGCTCGCAGTTCCTCGCCGTGGGGCAGCGGACCACGCGCCTCGGGCGCGCCGTCGAGGCCGCGTTCGACGGGATGGCCGCGGCGTACCGGCGCGCGCTGCCGGCCGTGCTCCGCTGGCGGGTCCCGATCGTCCTGCTGGGCCTCGCGGTGTTCGCGGCCTCGTTCCACTTCCTCGGCGTCCTGCGCCGCGAGCTCACGCCGTCGCAGGACCTCTCGCGCGTGCAGGTCCGCGTGCAGACGCCCGCGAGCGCGTCCATCGACCTCACCGACGCGGAGATGCGCGCCTGCGAGGAGGTGCTCCTCGCGCGGCCGGAGGTCGAGAACGTCTTCATGTCGATCGGCGGCGGCCTCTCGCTGGGCCTCGTGAACGTCGGCAACCTCAACGTGAAGCTGGTCCCCCGCGACCGGCGCCGGCTGTCGTCGCAGGAGCTGGTGGCCGAACTGCGCCCGCTGCTCTCGAAGGGCGCGGCGCGGCGGGCCGCGTTCCAGGACCTCTCGCAGCAGGGGTTCACCGCGCGGCGAGGGTTCCCCGTGGAGCTCGCGATCCGGGGCCGCGACTGGGCCACGCTCGCGACGGCCGCGCAGCAGGTGATGGAGCGGATGCGCGCCGACGAGCGCCTGTTCGCCGACGTCGACTCCGACTACCGCGCCGGCATGCCGGAGACGCAGATCGTCCCCGACCGCGCGCGCGCCGCGCACGCCGGCGTCAGCGTCGAGGACATCGCGCAGGCCGTGAACGTCCTGGTGGGCGGCGTCCGCGCCGGCACCCGCGAGGACGGGGGCCGGCGGTACGACATCCGCGTGCGGCTGCTGTCGGACCATCGCACGCGGGAGCGCGACCTCGCGCTGCTGCGCGTCCGCGCGGCGGACGGCACGCTCGTCCCGCTGTCTTCGCTGGTCGAGGTGAGGACGACGGAGTCGCTCTTCGCGATCACGCGGCGCGGGCGGGAGCGCGCGATCACCATCAACGCGAACGTCGCGGCCGGCGCGTCGCAGGACACCGCGGTCGAGGAGGCGCGGCGCATCGCCGCCGAGGTCCTCCCGCCCGGGTACACGACGGCCCTCTCGGGCCAGTCGGCGGCGCTGAAGGAGTCGTTCCGCGAGCTCAACTTCGCCCTGCTGCTCGGCCTCGTCGTCGCGTACATGATCCTGGCCAGCCAGTTCAACTCCTTCGTCCACCCGATCACCGTGCTGGTGGCGCTCCCGTTCAGCCTCACGGGCGCCCTCGCCGCGCTGTGGTGGACCGGGCTCTCCCTCAACCTGTACTCGTTCATCGGCCTCGTGCTGCTGATGGGCATCGTGAAGAAGAACTCGATCCTCCTCGTGGACTTCACGAACCAGCGGCGCCTGCAGGGGCTCGGGGCCTCCGCGGCGCTCGTCGAGGCGTGCCCCACGCGCCTGCGGCCGATCCTCATGACCACGGTGGCGACGATCGCGGGCGCCCTCCCGGCGGCGCTCGCGCAGGGCCCCGGCGGCGAGGTCCGCCAGCCCATGGCGGTCGCCGTCGTCGGCGGCGTGGTGCTCTCGACGTTGCTGACGCTGTTCGTGGTGCCGGCGCTCTACAGCCTCTTCGACGCGTTGACGGCGCGCTTCGGAGGGGGCGGCGACCACGAGCGCGCGGCCGCCAAGGCCATCGCGGAGCTCGACCTCGAGGAGGTCGCGCGCGTGGCGAAGGGCGCGTCGGGGACCGAGGCGCCCACGGGCGCCGCCCCGCCGGCGCCCGACGAGCGCGCCGCCCGCTGACGGGGCGGTCACGGCGCCGCCGCGACGACCGCGACGACCGCGACGACCGCGCCGGGCGCGGCGTTCGCCACGCCCGCGGGAGGGAAGTACGCCCCTGGCGGACCACGTCGAGCTTTCGATTGAGGATCGGAACGCGGTCTTACGCTGTCGAGCAGCCAGGGGCGTGGACGGAACGGGCGGCGACGGGCGACCGTCGCCGCCGGAGGGTCAGTTCGACGTGTTCAGGTAGTAGACGACGCCCATGGACCCGCCGTTGCCGGTGTTGTTCATGGAGTACGTCGTGCCGTAGTTGGACGCCATCCCGTTGACGTGCCAGTACGAGGTCGTCGCGATGATGTCGGCCATGCCGTCGCCGTTGATGTCGCCGGTCGCGACGCGGCCGGTCCGGGGGCCCGACAGCGCCGGGGTGCCCGTCGCGGCGTCGAGGGTGACCGCGATCGCCTGCGTGCTGCCGCGGTAGACGAGGATCGTGCTCTGCGACGACGTCATCACGATGTCGGTCTTCGTGTCGAAGTCGCCGTCGATCGCGGCGAGGGACTTCCCGGCGGCGTTCGGCACCGGCAGGTTGAGCGTCGTGCTCAGGTCCGACCCGCTGTAGATGCGGAACACCTGGAAGTTGCTGTAGTTCGGCGAGCCGCTCGTGACCGCCGCGAGCTGCTGCGTGCCGTTGCCGAGGAAGTCGCCGACCGCGGTGCCGGTGGTGCTCGAGTACAGCGGCGGGTTGATGGCGCCGCCGCGCGACGACCAGCCGTTGAACAGGCCCGACGTCGAGAGCGTGGTGTAGTTGAAGGCCGGGCCGGCGCTCAGGCTCAGCCCGCAGCCCGCGGCGATCTCGGAGCGGCCGTCGCCGTCGGCGTCGATCGCCTTCAGCGAGAGCACCCCGTACGTGTTGGAGATCGTCGTCGTCGCGGCGTCGAGCGGCGTGAACGCGCCGGTGCCCGTGCCGGCCATGGAGTAGACCCGGCCGTTGACGTTCTGGTAGCCGAGGTAGTTGAAGTTCGGGGTCCCGAACGCGACGTCGGGGATCGAGTCGGCGTTGAACCGCCCGAACGTCATCTCCGACGGCCAGATCGGGCTGCCCGGACCGTTGAGCGTCGAGGTCGGGCCGTTGAGGAACGTGCCGTCGCCCTGGCCGAGGAACGTCCGGATCGTGGCGTGGCCGAGCGCGACGATGTCGAGCTTCCCGTCCACGTTCGCGTCGACGAACTTGACGTCCGTGTAGTTCCCGCCGTCGAGCACGAGCGTCGAGAAGGACGGGGTCGTCGAGCCGAGGTTGAGGTGGAAGATCAGCCCGCCGGTGGTGCTCGTCGTCGTGCTGTACACGGCGGTGATCGCGCCGGAGCCCGAGTGCACGAGGTCGGCGAACCCGTCGTTGTTGACGTCCGCGGCGTCGAGACCGGTGCTCGAGAGGTTGCTGCTCAGGAACCCCTTCGTCGCGAAGCCGAGGTTGGTGGCCGGGAACACGAGGGCCGAGGCCTTCGTGTGGTGGCCGCCGTCCGGGTTGACGACCTGCACCGCCACCGGGCCCGTGGCGCCGAGCGGCGTGGGGAACGGCGGGCTGAACGTGAGGGTCGTCGGCGACACGTACGTCGGCGTGAAGGTCGCCTCCGTCGGGCCGGGCTTCAGGACGAGCCGGGCGCCCGGCTGGAAGTTGAGCCCGGTCACGGTGTACGGCCCGGGCAGCGACGCGAGCTTCGGCGAGACGTTCGTGAGCACCGGCCCCGGGTTGATCGTGATCTGCAGCTGGCGCGTCGCGACCTGCGTGGCCTCGTCGGACACGCGGACCGTGAACTTGAAGGTGCCGAGGGCGCTCGGGCCGACGCCGAGGTCGGTCAGCCGGCCGTCCGGGGTGATCTGCATGCCGATGGTCGCGAGGTCGGTCTCGCCGACGCCGAGCGGCGCCTGCGTCCACGAGAACGGCGCGCCGCCGCCCGTCGAGGCGAGCTCGATCGGCATCACGTACGGGAAGTCCTTGGCCGCCTGCGGGATCGGGTTCGCGGTCAGGATCAGCAGCGGCTTCACCACGACCGTCACGGACAGCGTTGCGGTGTCGGTGAGCCCGTTCGCGTCGGTCACCATCACGTCGAACTCGTACGGGTCGGGCTGGGCCTGCGACGGGAAGCTGCCGACGAGCCCGTTCGTGCCGACGGCGAGGCCCGACGGCAGCGTGCCGCCGATCATCGTGAACACGTACGGCGCGGTGCCGCCGGCGACGTCGATCGGATAGGCGTACCCCGCGCGGTACTGCGCGGACGGCATGGTCTGCGGGAGGATGTGCGGGACGCCGCGGGCGACGTCGAGGGCGAACGTGCGGCGGGCCTCCGCGAACGTGGCGTCGCGGCCCGGCGGGAGCGAGAGGTCCACGCCGTCCCGCGCGGCGATCTCGAAGCGGAACGCGCCGGTCTGGCGCGGGTACCCGTTGAGCGCGCCCGTCGAGGTGTCGAGGGTCAGGCCCGGCGGGATCTGGCCGGAGGCGACGTGGAACGTGCCCGGATCGTGGGGGAACTCGGCGGCGAACTGCGTGGCGTACGCGACGCCCGTCGTGCCGGCCGGCACCGCCGCCGTCAGCAGCGACACGACGCCCGGGTTGCCCGCCCCGGCCGTGCCCCCGCTCCCGCCACCGCCGCAACCCGCGGTCGTCGCGAGGACCGCGAGCGCACCGACCAGCGACCGAACCATCGACGCATTTCGCATGGAGAACTCCTTCGGACCCGACAGCCCAGCAAACCGTACGGAATCGAACGCGCAGCGCAACCGCGAATTTCGGATCTTGCGAGGTCTCGGGACGATCGTCCGGCGGCCGACGTGCCCCATGGGAAGGAGGCGGCGAGGCCGCCGCGACCCTCGCGCGGCGTGTCCGCGACTCGTAACGAATCGCGTCGCGCGGCGCCGCCGCGCCGGACGGCGCGCGGTCGCTTCGGATCGCGATCCCGCTTCCTCCCGCGACGCCGGGGCGGGAAGATCGCGGGCCTCCCGGGGCCTTCGGTCCCTTCCACGTCCTGCGGACCCGTCGATGACCCCGAGCACGCCCGCGCCCGCCGACCTGATCCCGCCGTGGGGCGGTCGCGCCGTCGATCTCCTCGTCCGCGACGACGCCCGACGGCGCGCGTGTCACGAACTCGGGGCTTCCGCCCCGTCGATCGTGCTCTCCGAGCGCTCGCTCGCGGACCTCGAGCTCCTCGCGACGGGCGCGTACGCGCCATTGACGGGCTTCCTCGGCCCCGCCGACGCCGAGGCGGTGCTCGCGGGTATGCGCCTCGCCGACGGCACCCTGTTCCCGATCCCCGTCACGCTCCCGGTCCCCGCGCCGGTCGCGCCCGGGACGGGCCTCGCGTTGCGCGACGCCGACCGCGAGCTCCTCGCGATCCTCACCGTCGACGCGTGTTTCCCGTGGGACGCCGCCCGCGAGGCGCGCGTGCTCTGGGGCGAGGGCGCCGACGAGCACCCGCTGCGCGACGAGCTGCTCGCGCGCCCGCCGTGGCGCGTGTCCGGCCGCCTCGAGGTGCTGCGCCTCCCGGCCCCGGGGCCGTTCGCCCGCCTCCGCCTGACGCCCGCGGCGACCCGCGCCCGGCTGGCGGCGATGGGCGCGCGCCGGGTCGTCGCGTTCCAGACGCGCAACCCGATGCACGGCGCGCACGAGTGGATCACCAAGGCCGCCCTCGACGAGGTCGGCGGCGCGCTGCTCCTCCACCCGACGGTCGGCCCCTCGCTCCCCGACGACGTGGACGTCCCGACCCGCGTCCGCGCCGTGGAGGCGCTCGTCGCGGCGCACTTCGACCCCGCGCGGACCCTCCTGGCCGTGCTGCCGCTCCCCATGTGGATGGCCGGCCCCCGCGAGGCGCTCCTCCATGCCGTCGTCCGGCGCAACTACGGCGCCGACCACCTGATCGTCGGCCGCGACCACGCGGGGCCCGGGCGCCTGCGCAGCGGCCGCCCGTGTTTCGCGCCGGACGCCGCCCAGCGCCTCGTGGCGGCGCACGCGCACGAGACCGGCGTCGCCGCGGTGCCGTTCGGCGAGGTCGTCTACCTGGCCGACGAGGGCCGGTACGAGCGGGCGGAGCGCGTGCCGCCGGGCGCCCGCACCCTCGCGTTGTCGGGCACGGAGGTCCGCGCGCACCTCGCCGCGCGCCGGCCGCTCCCGGCCTGGTTCACGCGGCCCGAGACCGCGGCGGTGCTCGCCGGCGGCGCCCCGCGCGACGGCCGCTGCGTCTGGCTGACGGGCCTGCCCGCCGCGGGCAAGTCCACGCTCGCCCGCGCGCTCGCCGCGCGGTTCGAGGAGGACGGCCGCCCGGTCACGCTGCTCGACGGCGACGTCGTCCGCACGCTGCTCTCGAAGGGCCTCGGCTTCTCGCGCGAGGACCGCGACGCCAACGTCGCGCGGATCGCGTTCGTCGCCGCCGAGGTCGTGCGCCACGGCGGCGTCGCCGTGGTCGCGGCCGTGAGCCCGTACGAAGCCGCCCGCGAGGCGGCGCGGGCGCGGGTCGGCGCCGGACGGTTCCTCCTCGTGCACGTCGCGACGCCGCTCGCCGTCTGCGAGGGCCGCGACGGCAAGGGCGTCTACGCCGCCGGCCGCGCCGGCCGCGCCCGCGGCGTCACGGGGCTCGACGACCCGTACGAGGCGCCCCTTCGGCCCGACCTCGTCGTGGACGCCTCCGCCGCGACGCCGGAGACGCTGGTCGAGCGGATCGTCGCGCGCCTCGCGGGCGGCGCGCCCGGTCGCGGGGCGTAACGCGGTGGGGGCGGACCGACCCTCCGGGACGCGAGGCCCGGCGGCCGCCGGGCCTCGCGTGCGGCGGCCCCGGCCGCGGCGCGTCCAGTGGGCGCTCGCCGCGTGGGTCTACCTCTGCCTCGTCCCGGTGCTCGCGATGCTGCGCCTGACGGGGCGCACCGCGAGCAAGCTGGGCTGGGCCATGCGCCGCCGCGAGCGGCGCGTCGCGGCCCTCGACCCGCTGCGCGGGTACGCCCCCGGCCCGCAGGACGTGTTCGTGGCCACCTACCCGAAGAGCGGCACCAACTGGATGCTGCAGGTGGTGCACCAGCTGATCCACCACGGCGAGGGCGAGTTCGACCACATCCACGACGTGGTGCCGTGGCCGGAGGCCGAGCGGTCGCCGTGGTTCCTGCGCGGGCACGCGGTGCCGCTCGCGGCGGCCGACGGCTGGACGCGCGCGCCCGAGCCCCTGCGCGCGATCAAGACGCACCTGCCGTGGGAGCGGCTGCCGTACGACCCCCGCGCGCGCTACGTCGTCGTGATCCGGGACCCGAAGGACGTCGTCGTGTCGAGCTACCACTTCGTGCGCGACGCGGTCCTCGGGCCCGCCATGCCGCCCGTGGACGCGTGGTACCGGATGTTCCTCGAGGGGAGCTCGCTCGGCGGATCGTGGGGCGTCCATGCCGCGGGGTACTGGGCGCAGCGGCACCGCCCGAACGTCCTGATCGTCTCGTTCAAGGCCATGAAACGCGACCTCGCGGGCACGGTCGCCCGCGTCGCGGCGTTCCTCGGCGTCGCCGCGTCCGACGACGTGCTGCGGCGCGTGTGCGCGCGGGCGTCGTTCGCCCACATGAAGGCGATCGACCACAAGTTCCACCTCGGGCGCCTGATCCCGTGGCGGGTGCCCGGCGCGATGCTCCGCAAGGGCGCGGAGCACGGCGGGGCCGAGCTGCTGTCGCTCGAGCAGCGGCGCGCGCTCGACCGGCGGTTCGCCGCGGAGATGCGGCTGCGGGGCAGCGACTTCCCGTACGACGACTTCGCCGACCGCGCCTGACGGCGGCCCGTCCGGCCGCGCGGCGCCTCGGCGGCGGAGGGGCCGGGCGCCGCGGTCGGCGCCCGGCCCGCGCGGACGCTACTTCCGCGTGTACTTCGCCTCCATCATCGTCATCTCGGCGCCGCCCATGGTGGCGGTCATCTTGAAGGTCATCGTCTTCTCGCCGGTCACCTCGAGCACCTGCTTGAACGGCATCGCGCCCGTCGGCATGTCCCACGACCCGGTCATCGTGAGCGTCTTCCCGTCGGCCGACCGCGCGCCGCGCGCGACGCTCGGCGCGGTGCCCATCGTGTCGAACCAGTAGTTCACGAACTCCTTCTTCGCGTTGTCGTACCCCGTGAGGCCGTAGCCCTCGTAGGGCTTGCCCATGAACGTTCCGGTGAGGCGCTGCTCCTGGAAGCGGCCGCCGAGGACCATGGCGATCGAGGCCGTGGCCTTCGCCGACGCCGGCTTGCCCTGGGCGTCCATGGTCTGGATGTCGAGGTCGTACGTGCCCACGTGCCCGCCCAGCCAGCTGTGCATCTCCCCCGGCTGCGCGAGGGCTTCCATCGCCGCCTGCTGCTCCGGCGTGCAGACCGGGCCGGCGGGGGCGTCCTCGCTCGACGCGCTCCGCGCGAACCAACCACACGCACCGGCCGCCACGAACGCGATCACGATCCAAGGCTTGCGCATGACGATCTCCTGGCTCCTGGGGGTGAGTGTCTCCGCGCCCCTCCGCGCGGCCGACGATGCCGGCGAGGATGCCACGCCGCGAGGGGGGGGCGTGGCGGCCACCGGGCCTCGCGGTCCCGGGACCCCGACCGCACCCCGGCCGGGTCACCCGGCGCCGGGAGGAGGGCCGCGCGAGGTGGGGCGGCCCGCGCGGGTCCGGGTAGATTCCCCCGTCCTACGTCCCCCGGTCGTCGTCTCCGTCGGAGTCTGGTCCCATGGCTGAAGTCACCGCACTCGATGCGCGCAAGGGCATGCTGCTCTCCGTCGACGGACGGATGTGCCGGCTCGTGCAGTGGAACATCTGGAAGAGCGATCGGCGCAGCCGGGTCCAGATGAAGTTCAAGGAGATCCTGACGGGCCGGATGAGCGAGGTCACCGCGCAGCCCGACGACCGCTACCCGGTCCTCGAGGCCGAGACGCTCGAGCTCGAGCACAGCTATCGCGACGGGGCGGAGGAGGTCTTCTACACGAAGGCCGGCGACGAGTGGCGCGCGCCGGCGGAGGGCCTCGAGGAGGTCCTGAAGTGGAAGTCCGACCTCTACCGCGGGCTGCTCATCGACGACGCGCTCGTCGCGGTCACGCTGCCGCCGGTGATCGAGGCGACCATCGCCGACACCGAGCCGAGCGTGAAGGGCCAGCCCGCCAGCGGGCTCAAGGACGCCACCCTCGACAACGGCATCAAGCTCCGCGTGAGCGTGATGTGCAACGTCGGCGACCGCATCGCCATCGACACCGAGACGATGGAGTTCAAGGAGCGCGTCTGACGGCCGGCGC
>JAEUHO010000546.1 GCA_016795345.1 Planctomycetia bacterium
GGCGCGCTCGGCGGCGACGACGACGCGCGCACCGTCGGCCGCGTCACCGCGTGGCAGACGCTGGGCTGCCTCGCGGCCACGCTCCTCACCGCGCCGCTCCTCGTGCCGTGGTTGTTCACCGGCGGCGCGCTCGCGGCCGCCGCGTGCGGGCTCGCGCTCCTGCCGGCGGTCGTCCGCGCGCGGGTCGAGGTCCCGTTCGCGGTGGCGCTCGGGCTCGCGACGCTCGCGTGTCTGCTCCCCCCCGCGGCCGACGTCGGCCGCGCGCTGAGGCTGCGGCCCGTCGGCGGCGCGCTCCTCGTCCGCGAGAGCGCGTACCAGCAGGTCCGCGTGGACGAGCCGCCCGAGTACGCGGCGACCGGCCGCGCGCGCGTGCGCCGCCTCGTGCTCGACGGCTTCGTGCACGGCTACACCGACCTCGACGACCCGACGTGGCTCGGCTACGGCTACGAGGGGATCTACGCCGCCGTGACCGCGCGCCTCTGGCCCGCGGACGCGCGCCGCGTCGAGACGTACTCCATCGGCGGCGGCGCCTGCACGTTCCCCCGTTACCTCGCCCACCGCTACCCGAACGCCGACGTCCACGTCGCCGAACTGGACCCCGTCGTCACCCGCGTGGCGCGGTCCACGCTCGGCCTCGCCGACGACGGCCGCGTCCACGTGCACGACGCCGACGGCCGCACCGGCATCTGGGACGTCTGGGGGTTCCGCCGCGACGCGCGACGCGGCGCGCCCCCGGACGCGCACGAGCCGCTCGAGGACGACAGCGTGGCGCCGCGCTTCGACCTCGTCTACGGCGACGCCTTCAGCGACGTCGCGGTGCCGTGGCACCTCACGACGCGCGAGTTCATCGCGTTGGTCGCGCAGGCGGTCGTCCCCGAGGGCGCGTACCTCCTGAACGTCGTCGACGCGACGGGCGGCGGCGCGTTCCTCGGCGCGATCGTCGCGACCACGCGCACCGGGTTCGCCCACGTCGAGGTGCTGGCCCTCGGCGAGCCGTCGGGCGGCCGCGAGACGTTCGTCGTGGTCGCGACGCACCGCCCCAGGGACCTCGACGGGCTGCGCCGCCCCGACCCGGCGTCGAAGGACCCCGCGCGCACGCTGCCCGTCGTGCGCTTCACGCCCGCCCAGGTCGAGGCCGTCGTCGCGCGCGCGGGCGGCCTCGTCCTCACGGACGACTTCGCCCCCGTCGAGACGCTCCTCGCCCCCGTCGCCGGGGAGATCGGACGCTGATGCGCCGCGTGTTGCCCGCCTCCGCCTCCGTGGCGCTCGCCGGCGCCGCCACGATGGCCCTCGAGATCCTCCTGCCCCGCCGCCTCGCGCCCGAGGTCGGCACGACGTCGGCGGTCTGGACCGCGGGCATCGCGGTCGTGCTCACGGGCCTGGCGCTCGGGTCGGCCCTCGGCGGCCGCGGCGCGGACGCGGACGACGCGAGGGTACGCGAGGCCCGCCGGCTCGCGCTGGCCGCGCTCCTCGCCGCCGTCGCGCCGTTCCTCGCGCGCGCGGCCGCGGGCGCGGCGCCCGGCGGCGTCGCGACGCGCGCGTTCGCGGGCATGCTCGCCGGCGGCTTCCTCCCCTGCGTGGCGCTCGGGTCGGTGTACCCCGTCGCGGCCGCGCGGGCCTTGCGTCACGCACGGCACCGCGGCCGCGCCCTGGGCCTGCTGGCCGCGGCGGGCGCGATCGGCAGCGTGCTCGGCACGTGGGGCACGTCGTACGGCCTCGTGCCGTACGTGGCCGTGCCGACGGCCGCGTGGGCCGTCGCGGGCGTCCTGGCCCTGACCGCCCTCGGCCGCCTCGGCGCCGACCCCGCGCCGCGCGCGACGCGCGCGCCCGCGCCGGCGCGCGCACCGCGCGTGGAGCCCGTGCCGCTGCGCGCGCCGGCCGCGTGGAACGCGCTGGTGGGCGCCGTCACCCTCGCGTTCGAGGTCGTCGCGGCGCGGCGCGTGGCCCTCGACGCCGGGTCGAGCCTCGAGGCGTGGACCGCGATCTTCGTCGTCGTGCTCGCGGGGCTCTCCCTCGGCGGGTTCGTCGGCGGCCCGTGGGCCGACCGCGCGGGCCCGCGGCGCGCGGCGGTGGCCGCGCTCCTGCTCGCGGCGGTCCTCGGGACCGCCACGGCGTGGACGTCGCGGGCCGTCGTCGAGGCGCGGACCCTCGCGCACGGCTTCGGCGTCCGCACGGCGATCGGGGTCGCCGTCGCGTACCTGCCGCTCTTCACCGCGCTCGGCACCCTGCCGCCCATCCTCGCGCGGGCCGCCGTCGCGGGGCACGGCGACCCGGGCCGCCGCGCGGGCCTCGTGTCGGCCGCGGGCACGGTCGGCGCGCTCGTGGGCGTGCTCGCCGCGGGGCCGGGCCTCGTGCCCGCGCTGCGCATCGAGGGCGCCGCCGCGGCCCTGTCGGCGCTGCTCGCCCTGCTCGCGACGGGCCTCGCGGTCCGGCGCGCGCTGCCCGCCGTCGTCGCCGTCGCCGCGCTCGCGCTCGGGGCGGTCGCGCGCCTCGACGCGGCGCCGCTGCGCGCCGCGGGCCTCGCGCTCGGCCTGCGCCCCGACGCGGACGGCGCGTGGGTGGCCGACGGGCCCTACGGCCGCGTCCTGATCGAGCGGGCGCCGGAGGCCGACGCGTACCACCGCGACGTGGTCCGGATGAAGCTCGACGCGCGCACCCACGGCATCCACGACCTCGGCGACCCGACGTGGATCGGCTCGAAGTACGGGACCATGTACGACGCCGTCGCGCGGCACCTGCGCGGCGACCGCCCGTCGGTGCGCGCGTTGTTCCTCGGCGGCGGCACCTACACGGCGCCGCGCGCGCTGCTGCGCCGGTGGCCCGCCGCGACGGTGCACGTGGCCGAGATCGACCCGCTCGTGACACGCGCCGCGGAGGCCCGCCTCGGGCTCGACGCCCCGCCCGCGGGCCTCACCTGGGTCCACGAGGACGGCCGCACGGTCGTCCGCGAGGGCGCGCCGCGCGACGCGGCCGGCCGGCCGGCGCCCTGGGACCTCGTGTTCGCGGACGCGTTCGGCGACGTGGGCGTGCCGTGGCACCTCACGACGCTCGAGTTCCTGCGGGAGGTGCGGGCCGTGCTCGCCCCCGACGGCGTGTACCTCGCCAACACGATCGACGTGTTCGAGACCGGCCGGTTCCTCGCGGCGTCGCGGGCGACGCTCCGCGCCGCGTTCCGGCACGTGGAGGCCATCAGCGTCGGGCGCGAGACGGACTGGCCGTGGAACTTCGTCTTCGTGGCCTCCGACGCCCCGATCGACCTCGCGGGCCTCGCGCGGACCGACCCCGCCGACCCCGAGGGGCCGCCGCTGCCGGTCCACGTGTGGTCCCGCGCCGAGCTCGACGCCTTGGAGGCCCGGTTCGGGGCCGAGCCCCTGCGGGACGACTTCGCGCCCGTCGAGCGGCTGCTGGCGCCGCTCGTGGAGCGCGCGGCGCCCCGATGACGGCGCCCCGACGGACGCGTACGATGGACGACCGGAGTCCCCCCCCCATGCGCCGCGTCCCGTTCGTCCTGCTCGCCCCGTGCCTCGCCGCCGTCCTGCTGCTCGCCGGGTGCGGCGGGAAGAACGTCGACGAGTTCTCGCCGGCCGCCGTCGCGGCGGCCGCGAAGTCCGCGGGCACGGTGAACGGCCTGTGCCCGATCATGCGCAAGCCGGTCGTCCAGGGCGACAACACCGAGTACAAGGGCGAGCGGTACGGCTTCTGCTGCCCCGGCTGCTCGACGCAGTTCCTCAAGGACCCCGAGCGCTACCTCGCGGCGATGAAGGCCGACCCCGTCCGCTACGGCTACAAGCAGCCGTAGGGGACGCCGCGGCCCGGCCCCGTTCGGGGCTCGTCACGAGGGCCGTGGAGGTACCGCCTTCGCTCGGTGTTCGGGGCCCGCCCCCCCCGAAACCACGCTCAGCGCGGGAACTCGAGGCCCTCGGGGAGCGTCGGCCGCTCGCGCCGGAACCAGCCGGTCGCGTGCAGGAACACCTCGTCCTTCGCCTTCACGAGGCGGCCGCGCACGGCGACCACGTCGAGGTTGCGCAGGTCGCGGGCGACGTCGCCGAGCGCCACGTCGTCGCCGGCGCGCACCGACACGCCGATCATGTTCCGGGCGAGCTCCTCCTTCGGCGTGCAGCAGTAGTCCCAGGGGGTCGGGCAGCCCTCCATCTCGGTCTGGCCGCAGTACTGCTGCGACAGGTCCACGAGGGTGAAGGCCGCGAGGCCCTTCGTGATCTCGCGCACGCGGCCGACGACCACGACGTCGTCCGCGGCGCCGCGCGCGCGGGCCTCGGCGACGCCCACGCCCGCGCCCGGGTCCGCGGCGAGCAGGAACGACGGGGACGACGGCGCGGGCGCGGGCCCCTCGGCGCCGCAAGCCGTGAGGAGCAGGGCGGCCGCGAGGAGCGGGGCGAGGACGGCGAAGGGGCGGGCGTGGGTCACAGCTTGCCTCCGAGGGCGTCGGGCAGCGACATGCGGACGGCGCGCAGGGCGGGCACGATCCCGCCGAGGAGCCCCGCGGCGAGCGCGGCGGCGAGCCCGAGGAACCGCACGCCCGAGCCGAGGTCGACGAAGAACGCGCCGAGGGGGAACCGCAGCGGGATCTCGCCCACGGCGGACGCCGCGGCGAAGCCCACCAGCCCCGCCGCGCCGGCGAGGAGCACCGACTCCTCGAGCAGCGAGACGGCGACGGCGCCGGGGCCGTAGCCGATGGCGCGCAGGGCCCCCATCTCGCGCGTGCGCGCGAGGACGGCGGCGAACATGGTGTTGGCGCACCCGAAGACCCCCGCGACGAGGACGAGCCCGGCCATCACCCACGCGAGCACCGAGACGGGCTCGAGCGCCGACCGGAGCGCGGCGAAGATCTCGCGCTGCCGGACGGCCGTGGCCTCGAAGCGCAGGTTCTGCGTGGCGAAGAGGTGGATGCGGGGGAAGTCGGCGGGGTCCTTCATCCGCAGCGCGACGCACGAGACGTCGATGCGGCGCGAGGCGGCCTTCACGTCCTCGAGCCGGCCCCAGAGCTCCGCCTCGAGCACGGTGCCGGGCGCGGCGAACCGGCCCACGACCTTCCAGTCGTGGCCCTCGAGGCGGATGGTGCGGCCGACCGCGAGCGCGTCGTCGGGCATCGCCATGCGCGCGGCGGCCAGGCGGCCCGCCATGAGCTCGTAGGGCCCCCGCGGCTCGACGCCCTCGACGACGACGACCGCCGCGTGGACCAGGTACGCCTCGCGGGTGACCCCGCGCAGGAGCCCCACGCGGTCGCCGACGCGGGTCGCGGTGTGGAGCTCGATGCTCGCCGCGCGGCGCCCGTCCACCTCGGCCACGGACGGCGCCGACAGCGCGATGTCGCGCGCCACGCCCTCGGCGAGGAACGACCGGATGAGGTCGGTCTCGCCGGCGGCGCCGACGACGACGGCGACGTCGTCGCGGGCGCTGGCGGCCACGCTGCGGTCGAGGCCGCGCGCGAAGCCCGCCATGAGGATCACGAGGACGGTGATGAGGCCGAGGCCCACGAACGTGAGGCCCGTGCGCACGCGGCGGCGCGCGAGGTTGCGCAGGGCGTAGCCGAGCGGGAGCATCAGGCCGGCCTCACGGCCTCGGCCACCGGGCGCAGGACCGCCTGGCACGCGGGCGGCAGCGACGCCACGAGCCCGACGGCGAGCGACGCCAGGAGCCCGGCGACGACGACGTCGGGGCCGCCCACGAAGTCGATGCCGTAGCTCTCGATGCCGAGCGTCGTCGGCACGAGGTGGAAGTAGGCCGCGACCGCCAGCGTGCCGACGGCGCCGCCGACGAGGGCGAGCAGCAGGCCCTCCGCGACGACGAGGCCCGCGAGCTTCGGCTTGGTCAGCCCGATCGTCTCGAGGGCGCCCAGCTCCTGCGCGCGCGTCTGGCTGCTGATGAACACGGTGTTCGACAGGATCAGCGTGACGACGAGCACGGCGAGGTAGCCGAGCAGCCGCGCGAAGTGGACGAGCTCGGTCACCTCGCCGATGGCGCCCTGCACGAACGCCTGGAGCGACTTCGTGTCGGTCGGCGCCTCGTCGGACGCGAACCGCGCGTCGATCGCGCGGGCGACGGCGCCGGCGTCGGCCCCGTCCTTCAGGCGGACGAGGTACTGCGTGGTCTGGCCGAGCATCCCGCGCTGGAGCTGCAGGGTCTGGTCGTGGACGAACGCGACGTTGTCGACGCCGGGCCCCTGGCCGTCCACGATCGCCTTGACGACGACGCTCATGCCGGCCAGCTGCGCGCGGTCGCCGACCTTGAGCCCGCGGCGGTTGGCGAGCCGCGAGCCCACCATCGCGGCCGAGCGGTCGGCCGACCACGCGGCGAGGTCGCCCTCGCGCACCGTGAGGTCCTGCACGCCGCCGAGGCGCGCGGGATCGACGCCGTGCAGCGCGACGAGGTCGAGGTTCGTCGAGCACTTGTTCACGAACACCGTCGTCGGCAGCACGGCCTCGACGCCGTCGAGCCGCTCGAGGCCGCCGAGGTACCGCTCGGGGAGCTGGGACGTCAGCGGGCACCAACGGCTCTGCTGGAAGACGACCAGCACGGGCCGCGCGGCCGAGCGGTTGAACGCGTCCACGCCGCCCTCGAGCGTCCGGACGAACGCGAACACGGCCAGCGCGAGCGCGGTGCCGAGGACCGTGAGGAGCGAGCGCACCGGCGCCCGCCGCACGGTGCGCGCGACGTAGGGGAGGAAGCGGAGGAAGATCACGGCGTGCCTCCCGGGGCCGGCGCCGCGCGGCGCTCGTCGGCGTGGATGCGCCCCTTGTCGAGGCGGACGACCCGCTCGGCGGTCGCGGCGGCGCGGGGGTCGTGCGTCACCATCACGAACGTCTGGCCGAACCGGCGGTGCAGCGTCGAGAGCAGCGCGAGGATCGCGTCGGCCGCCGTCTCGTCGAGGTTGCCCGTCGGCTCGTCGGCGAGCACGAGGTCGGGCCCCGCGACGAGGGCCCGGGCGACCGCCACGCGCTGCTGCTGCCCGCCCGAGAGCGCCCGCGGCAGGTGGTGCGCGCGGTCCGTGAGCCCGACGGCCTCGAGCGCCGTCGCCACCTTCGCGCGGCGCTCCGCCCGCGACAGCGGCAGGAGCAGCAGCGGCACCTCGACGTTCTCGGCCGCCGAGAGGACCGGCACGAGGTTGTACGACTGGAAGACGAACCCGACGTGGCGGGTCCGCCACCGCGCGAGCGCGCGGGCCGACATCGACGAGATCTCGTCGTCGCCGACGTGGATCGTGCCCGACGTGGGCTGGTCGATCCCCGCGATCAGGTTGAGCAGCGTGGTCTTGCCGCTGCCCGACGGGCCCATGAGCGCGACGAACTCGCCGCGCCCGATCTCGAGGTCGAGGTCGCGGAGCGGCGTCACGTCCTCGGACCGCGTGACGTAGGTCTTCGTGACGCGCCGGATCGACAGGAAGCTCATGCGTCCCCCCCGTCCGTCACGCGCTGGCCGTCCTCGACGGGGTCGAGGATCACGCGCTGCGTCTCGGAGAGCGCCCCCTTCACCTCGACGGCCTCGCCCGCGTCGCCGACGCGCTCGACGGCGACGCGCCGCGCGCGGCCGTCGCGCCGCGGGTCGAGGACGAACACCGCGCCGTCCCGGAGCGCCCCCTTCGGGACGAGGATCCGCGCGGCGACGCCCTCGCCGACGGCGGCCGCGCCCTTGGGCACGAGGAACCGCGCGCGCACGACCATCTCGGGGCGCATCAGCGGGTCGGGGTCGAGGATGCGGACCTTGCCCTCGAGCGTGTTGTTGTTGCGGTCCGCGAGCGACGTGAGCCGCACGACCTCGCCGCGGAACGTGCGGCCGGGGATCGCGTCGAGGGTCAGCTCGACGGCCTGCCCTCGGCCCACGAGGCTCACGTTGGCGAGCTGCACGTTCACCTTCACCTGGAGCCGGCTCGGGTCGTAGAGGTCCACGAGGACGCCCTCGCCGCCGGTCGGCGCGGAGCCCTCGCCCCGCCGCATCCCGACGCCCGGCCCGACGGCGGCGCCCGGCGCCGCGCGCCGGAGCATCACCACGCCGTCCACGGGCGAGCGCACCTCGAGCAGCGCCGCGAAGCGCCGCGCGACGGCGAGGTCCGTCTCGACCTCCCCCACCTCCGCGCGGGCCATCGCCTGCTGCGCGGCGACGCGGCCCACCCGGGCCTCGAGCTCGACGGGGTGCGCGAGCGCGTCGTCGGCGACCGCGCGCTCGAGGCGCGTGGCCTCGCGGGCCGCCGCCGCCTTCGCGACGGCCGCCTCCTTGGCGACGATCTCGGCCTCGGCCGACGCCACCGCGGCCTCCGCCCGCGCGCGCGCGACCGGCAGCCCGCCGCCGCCGCGCTCGAGGGCCTCCTGCGCCGACAGCTCGGCGCGCGCGACGGCGAGCTGCTTGCGCGCGACCTCGACGTCGGCCAGCGCCGCGCGGCGCTCGGCCTCGGCCACCTGCGCCCCGCCCTCGAGGCGCGCGACCTCGGCCCGCAGCATCAGCTTCAGCTCGAGGACGCGTTTCGCCTCGGCCGCGTCCACGTCGAGCTCGGGCAGGCGCGCCTGCGCGCGCGCGAGCGCCCGCTCGAGCTTCTCGACCTCGGCCTCGAGGTCGACGTTGCGCAGGCGGGCCAGCCCGGTCACGCCCGCCGTCACCACGTCGCCCTCGACCACCTCGAACCGCTCCACCACCCCGTCCACGAGGGGGCGGACCTGGATCGGGAACGGGTCGGGCTCGACCCACCCCGTCGCGTCGAACACCGTCGCCGCCCGCGCGGCGCCGCCCGACTCGACGACGACCCGCGCCGTCCGCACCACGCGCGGCGGCGACCAGACGTCGCGCAGGAGGAACGCGGCCCACGCGAGCGCGCCGAGCACGACCACCGCGCCGACGGCCAGCTTCGCGCCGCGGCGCGGCGGCTCGACCGCCGTCGGCGTCCGGCGCAGCACCTCGAGGTCCACGGCGTCGGGGCTCATCGGACGGCCTCCGCGCTCGGCCACCCGGCGGCCCGCGCCGCGCGCACGCGGGCGCGCGCGGCCTCCACGGTCGCCTCCCGGAGCATCTGGGACGCCTCGACCACGTCGCGCGACGACATCACCAGCTCGAGCGCCGAGCCCTCGCCCGCGTCGAGCCGGGCCCGCGCCGTGCGCACGAGGTCGTGCCCGGCGTCGAGCCGCGCCCGCGCGGCCCCGAGCCGCGCCGTCGCCGCCTCGTGCTCGAGCC
>JAEUHO010000563.1 GCA_016795345.1 Planctomycetia bacterium
GTCAGGGCGTGAAGAGGTACGCGCCGTCGTACTCGGGCTGGCCGCCGGCGGGGTTGAGCCCGCCGCAGTACAGGACGCGGCCGTCGCCGAGCACGGTCGCGGTGTGGTTCGCCATGCCCGTCGGGAACCGGACGGACGTCGCGTACGTCTCGCTGCCCACGACGCCGCCCTCGACGACGAGGTCGCACGTGGGGAGGATGAAGCTGCCGTTGGAGAAGTCGATGCCGCCCGCGACGAGGACGCGGCCCGGGCCGATCGCCGTCGCCGTGGCGTACGAGCGGGGCTTGCTCGTGCCGCTGCCCGTGTTGAGCAGCTGGGTGAACGTGCGGTCGAAGTAGAGGACCTCGCCGAGGGCCTCGCCGCCGACCACCGTGGCGTTCCCCGACGCGAACGTGGTCGCGGCGACGCCGTACCGCGCGCGGTCGGGATTGGCGGCGGCGAACGGCGTGAAGAGCCCCGTCGCCGTGGAGAACGTCTCCGGGCGGAGGTCGGCGTCGGAGCCGCCGACGAGGAGCCAGCGGCCGTCGAGGAGGTCGAGCATCGCGTGGGTCGCGCGGGTGTGGCTCATGGGGACCGGCCACGCGGTGAACTGCCCCGTCGCGGGGTCGAAGACCTCGACGCTCGCGTGGTCGGCGAGGAAGGCGCCCTGCAGCTCGCTGCCGCCGGTGACGAGGACCCGGCCGTCGGGGAGGCGCAGCGCGGCGTGGTCGGCGCGCGGCGTGCCCATGGGCCCGACCGTCGTGAAGGTGTTGCCGACCGGGTCGTAGACCTCGGCCGTCGGCGTCACGTTGAGGGTGCCGGGGTTGATCTCGTAGTAGCCGCCGGCCAGGAGGACGCGGCCGTCGGCGAGGCGGGTCGCGGTGTGCCCCGCGCGGGGGTGGCGCATGCGCGGGACGAGCGACGTGAACGACTGCGTGCCCGGGGCGAACGTCTCGGCGCCGTCGGTGACCGTCGTGCCCTGGACGAAGCCGCCGGCGACGAGCACCGAGCCGCTCGCGAGCAGGGTCGCGGTGTGGTTGCGGCGGCCCTGCTGGAGGCGGCCGCTCGTCGGCTGCAGCGCGCTCGCGGGCGGGAGGACGGCGCCGCCGCCGGTGCCCGTGCGGAAGATGAACGTGCGGTCGCCGCCGAGTGCGTCGCCCGACGTCGAGCGGAGGGCGGCGGAGACGACGACGCTCCACGTCTTGGAGGCGGGGAGCGGGTTGTCCGGCGCGAACTCGAGCGTCGTGCCGAGGCCGTCCGCGAGCAGGCCGACGGTGCCCGGGATGCCGCCGTTCTCGGTGTTGCCCACGGCGATCGACGACGCGGTGACGCTCGCGGGGGCCACGGGCCGGGAGAACGTGACGAGGACGTGGGCGTTCGTCGCGACGCCGTTCGCCCCGTCGGCGGGGGAGAGGGTCGCCACCATGAACGGTGAGGCCGGGTCGCCGCCGCCGCCGCCCCCGCCGCCTCCTCCGCCGCACGCGGCGACGAGGCCGGCGAGCAGGAGGAGCGCGCCGAGCGAACGCAGGGTCCGGGCCGGGAACCGCGGGAGGTCAGGGGTGCGCATCGTCGTCCAGGGGCCCGTCGCCCGATCGCCCGAAGCCGTCGCCGGCAGGCCGCTCGATTGTAGACCGGCTCGCGCCCCCCCGGGACGACCGGGGGGCGCGACCCGCACGAGCGGTCGAATCTCCGAACGCCGGCGGCCGGCGGTCCGTTCGACGAATCGTGCGCTACGTCCGCCTGCTCGCCGTCGTCGTGTCGTGCGAGGTCGCCGGCGGCGCGTGTGGCGGCACCGGACCCTCCGACGACCCCCGCCCCCGTGATGCCGACGAGGTGCCGGTGCCGACGATCACGTCGGCCGGGGAGGGCATCGCGCCGCCCCTGCGGACGCGGGGCCGTCGGATGGAGGTGCCGACGCTCCGATGGCTGGTCGAGCACCAGGCGGACGACGGCCGCTGGTCGGCCACGGACCCCGGCCGTACCTGCGACGGGGCGAGCCGTGGGCCGGCGACCGTCGCGGGGGACGGCGCGGCGGACGGCGACGTCGGTGCGACGGCCCTCGCCGTGGTCGCCTTCCTCTCGCATGGGTACACGAACCGCAGCGACGGCCCCGAGGGTGCGGCGCTCACGCGCGCCACCCGCTGGCTCCGGGCGCAGCAACAGGCCGACGGCACGTTCGGCGCGGGCACCCGGTCGGGCGGGCTCTCGGACCAGGCGGTCGCCGCCCGCGCCTGGGTCGCGTTGCACGGCATGACCGGAAGCGCCACCCATCGGCCCGTCGCGCAGCGCGCCGTCCGCGCGCTGCTCGCGTCGCGTCGGCCCGACGGGACCTGGGGCCGCGCCGTCGGGAGCCCGTCGGCGGACCCGCGCGCGACGGCGTGGGGGCTCCGGGTGCTCGTCCTCGCCGGCGTCGTCGATCGGGCCGAGCGTCGCGCCGGTCGGGTTGCGGTCTACGAGCTCGGCGACGACGTCCGGGACTCCGTCCTCCGGCTCCTCGAGGACGAGGCGACGCCGATCGACCTGGCGACCCGCGCCCAGCTGCGGCTCGCCGTCGGGATCCCTCGCGCGGTCGACCCCTGGTTCCATCGAGCGATCCGGGATCTCGAACAGGCCGTCCCCACCCTCGACGCCGTGCGCCAGGACCTCGAAGGGTGGTGGGCGCGCTTCGGGCTCCTGCGCGCGGCGGGGCACGGGCCGGGCGAGGCGTGGGAGCGGGCACTCTTCGAGGCGATCGCACGGCTTGCGTGCACGGACGGTGACGTCTGCGGGGCCCTGGGTTCGGTCGATCCGGACGCGTACGCCCGCGAGCACGGAGGTCGCGTGGCGTCGACGGCGATGGGGGGCCTGCTCGAGAGTCTCTGCTGGACCTGTTACCGTTCGGATCTGCGGTGGCTGCCGAGCGACGTCGAGATCACCGACGAACCCGCGGTCGCGCCCGCGGCCGCTGCCGACGGGGAGGGAACGGCCGACGGAGCGAAGTGACGCCGCCCCGCGGGCGTCAGCGCTTGCGCGCGCGGCGGGCGCGGCGCGCGAGCCCGAGGGTCGCTTCCCAGCGGGCGAGCTCCTTCGCCACGTTCTTCGGCGCCGTGCCCCCGATCGCGCCGCGCGCGGCGACCGCGGCCTCCGGCGTGAGCGCGCGGTAGACCGTGCGGTCGTAGCGCGGGTGGGCCTGGCGGAAGACGTCGAGCGGCAGCGCCTCGAGCGCGACGCCGCGCTCCTCGGCCGCCTGCACGAGCGCCCCGACGGCGCGATGGGCCTCGCGGAACGGGACGCCGCGCTTGGCGAGCCAGTCCGCGGCCTCCGTCGCCAGCAGGAAGCCCGTGGGGTCGTCCACGGCGGCGCGCATGCGCGCGCGGTCGAAGCGGAGGTCGCCGAGCATGGCCTCCGCGACCGCGAGCATCGCGAGGAGGGTGTCGAGGGCGTCGAAGAACGCCGCCTTGTCCTCCTGGAGGTCCTTGTTGTAGCCGAGCGGCAGGCCCTTCTGGAGCGTGAGGAGCGTGTTCAGCGCGCCGATCACGCGGGCGGTCTTGCCGCGCAGGAGCTCGGCGCCGTCCGGGTTGCGCTTCTGCGGCATGATCGACGAGCCCGTCGAGACGGCGTCGCCGAGGCGCGCGAACCCGAACTCGCGGGTGGTCCACAGGACGAGGTCCTCGCCGAGGCGCGAGAGCGTCACGGCCGCCTGCGCGGCGCCCGCGACCCACTGCGTCAGCTGGTCGCGGCTCGACACGGAGTCGAGGCTGTTCCGCGACGGCTCGGCCCCGCGGCCGCCGAGGGCGCGGGCCGTGCGCACGCGGTCCACGGGGTACGCGGCGCCCGTCGCCGCGCCGGCGCCGAGCGGCCACGGGAAGTCGCGGCACGCCGCGGCGAGGCGGCGCTCGTCGCGGTCGAGCATCTCGACGTAGGCGAGCAGGTGGTGCCCGAGCAACACGGGCTGTCCGCGCTGCAGGTGCGTGTAGGCCGGCAGGATCGCGTCGCCGTCGCGCCGCGCGAGGCGGACGAGCGCGCGCTGCACGCCGCGGAGCGCGGGGGTCACCTGGTCCGGCAGCCGGTGCAGGAACAGGCGGACGTCGCTCGCGACCTGGTCGTTGCGGCTGCGGCCGGTGTGGACGCGGCCGCCGTCCGGGCCCACGAGCTCCGTGAGCCGCCGCTCGACCGCCATGTGGACGTCCTCGTCGGACGGCTTCACGACGAACGTGCCGGCCTCGAGCTCGCGGCGCACCTTCTTGAGCCCCGCGACGATCCGGCGCACGGCCGCGGCGGGCAGGATGCGGCGCGCGGCAAGCATCTGCGCGTGGGCGATGGAGCCGTCCACGTCCTCGCGCCAGAGGCGGATGTCCACCGGCA
Source organism: Planctomycetia bacterium (assembly GCA_016795345.1). GTDB lineage: Bacteria > Planctomycetota > PLA2 > PLA2 > JAEUHO01 > JAEUHO01. The sequence goes on from JAEUHO010000563.1 coordinate 4,324, forward strand.
GGCTGCGGTTGATGCGGTCGAGCGCGGGGTGGACCTCGCCCGAGAACCGGCCGCGCAGGAGCCCCTTGCCGCCGCGGACGGGACCTCGTTCGCTCATGACGCGACCTCCCGCACCGGGGCCTTCAGGTACCGCTCGACGATCCCGCCGTAGGCCCGCTCCGCGGCCTCGACCTGCGCGACGGCGACCCACTCGTCCGGCGCGTGGCTGGCCTCGGAGGTGCCCGGGCCCATGACGACGCCGGGGACGTGGCGCACGAACAGGAGGTCGCTGACGCCCTGGAAGCCCCGCACGCGGTGGGTGGGGCTGGCGGCGGCCGCGGCGACGACGATCTCGGCCGTGACGGGCGTCTCGATGGGCACGAAGCGCTTGCTCTTCACCTCGACGCGGCCCTCGAGCCGGGCCGTGAGCGCCGCGACCATGCGGTCGTTGTCCCACGCCGGGGTCGAGCGGCCGTCGAGCGTGATCGTGGCCGCGCCCGGGATCACGTTGGGCTTCGTCCCGGCGGCGAGCATCGTCGGGGCCAGCGTCGCGCGGCCGAAGAGCGGATGCTCCTCGGGCATCTCGATGCCGCGGATCGCCAGCACGTCGCGCGCGGCGGCCTCGAGCGCGTTGACGCCCTCCCAGGGCCGCGAGGCGTGGCACGACCGGCCCGTCTCGTGGACGTACGCGCGCAGGAGCCCGCGCTGGCCGGGGCTGACGTCGAGGCCCGTGGGCTCGCCGATCACCGCCGCGGAGATCGGCGGCAGCGTCGGGGCCACGGCCTCGAGGCCCTGCCCGCCCGTCTCCTCGTCGCAGACGAACGCGAACACGAGCCGGCCCGCGAGCCGCGCGCGGTCCACGCCGGCGGCGACGCACATCATGGCGGCGATCGACGCCTTCGCGTCGTTGCTGCCGCGCCCGAACACCTTGCCGTCCTCGAGGGCGCCGTCCACCGGGTCCGGGCGCGTCCAGCCGGGGCCCACGGGCACGGTGTCGTAGTGGCTGCAGAAGAGGAGGCCGCGCGCGGGGTCGGACCCCGCCGCCCCCTCGAGCACGACGACGACGTTGCGGCCCGTGACGGTGACGGGGACGCCGCGCGCGCGCAGCCACGCGGCCACCGCGTCGCGCACGCCCTCCTCCCGACCGCTCTCCGAGGGGATGCGGACGAGGGACCGCAGCAACGCGACGACGGGCCGGTCGGCGACGCTCAACTCCGGGGCTTCCCGTCCACGATCTCGATCTGGTCGTGGGGCTCCGCGATGAGCGTGCCGGAGCCGGCGCTCGTGAACAGCTCGAGCAGGAGCGCGCCGGGCTGCGTCCCCGAGACGATGTGGCCGCGGCCCACGCCGCCCTCCACCGCGTCCACGAGGGCCTTGAGCTTCGGGAGCATGCCGCCCGCGACGCTGCCGTCCTTCATCGCGGCCTTGGCCTCCTCGGTCGTGATGCGGCTGACGAGGCTCTTCGGGTCGTTGCGGTCGCGCAGGAGGCCGGGGACGCCCGTCAGGATGACGAGCTTGCTGGCCTGCAGGTCCTTCGCGATGGCCGAGGCGACCGTGTCGGCGTTCACGTTGAGGACGTCGCCCTCGGCGTTCGACGCCAGCGACGAGATCACGGGCACGTACTTGTGCTCGAGCAGGAGCGACAGGAGCTCGGTGTTGACGGCGGTGATGTCGCCGACCAGGCCGTAGTCGACCACGCGCTTCTCGCCCGTCGCGGGGTCGACGACCTCGGTGGGGGGGCGCTTGTTGGCGTGGAGGATGTCGCCGTCCACGCCGGACAGGCCGACCGCCGAGACACCCTGGGCGCGGAGCGCCGACAGGATGTCGGTGTTGATCTTGCCGCCGAAGATCATCTTCGCGACGTCGAGGGTGGCCTCGTCGGTCACGCGGCGCCCGCCGACCATGACCGGCTCGAGGCCGAGGCGCTTCTGCATCTCGGTGGCCTGCGGGCCGCCGCCGTGGACCATCACGATGCGGATGCCCACGTGGACGAGCAGCGAGACGTCGCCGGCCAGGGAGGCGAGGGCCTCCTTGTTGGCGGCGATCTCGCCGCCGAGCTTGACGACCACCGTGCTCTTCTTGTGGTGGCGGAGGTAGGGGAGGGCCTGCTTCAGCAGCGAGATGTCGTTCACGGACGGACTCCGAGCGCGCGGCAGAGCGTGGCCTTCTGGACGTGCAGCCGGTTCTCGCCCTGCTCGAGGACGACCGACCGCGGCCCGTCGAGGACCTCGTCGGCGATCACCACGTTACGACGGACGGGGAGACAGTGCATCACGATCGCCCGGTCCGTGCCGCGGAGGGAGGCCTCCGTGCACATCCAGTCGCCGTGGGCGGCCCGCGCCTTCGCCGGCGCCGACGGGTCGCCGTAGCCCCCGCGGGCGCCCCAGGCCTTCACGTAGACCGCGTGGGCGCCCGCGAGCGCGGCGGCCCGGTCGTGGGTGACGGTGAACGTGCCCCCGGCCTCGCGGGCGATCCGGGTCGCGTCGGCGACGACGCCGGCGTCGAGGTCGAAGCCCTCGGGGTGGGCGAGGACCACCTCGTGGCCCTCGTGGGCGAACGCGAGGCACGCGGCGCTCGGCACGGCCATGGGCAGCGCCTTCACGTGCGGGGCCCACTGCACGACCACCCTGCGCTTGCGGCCGCCGAAGCGGCGGCGCAGCGTCAGGGCGTCGGCCAGTCCCTGGTGGGGGTGGTCCATGGCGCTCTCGAGGTTGAGCACCGGCACCGAGGAGGCGCGGGCGACGGCCGCGAGCACGGGCTCGCGCGCGTCGTCGGCGAAGTCCTTGAGGCCCGCGAACGTGCGCAGGCCGAGCCCGTCCACCATCCGCGCGAGGACGCCGACACCCTCCTTCACGTGCTCGGCGGCGTCGCCGTCCATCACGACGCCGTCGCGGTGCTCGAGCATCCACAGGCCGCCGCCCACCTGGAGGTAGACGGCGTGCGCGCCGAGGTCGAAGCAGCCCACCTCGAACGACGTGCGCGTGCGCAGCGACGAGTTGTAGAAGACCGCGCCGAAGCGCGCGCCCTTGAGCAGCGGCTCGCGCCCCTTCGGGCCCGCGAGGACCTCGGCGTCGGCCAGCAGCGTGTTCCACGTCGCGCGCGGCAGGGTCCGCAGCGACAGTAAATGACG
>JAEUHO010000571.1 GCA_016795345.1 Planctomycetia bacterium
CCCGCCGCCCGCCGCGCGCGCCGCCCGCGGGCGCCGCGCCCTTGCCGCCCGGCGACGCCGGCGCCTTCGGCGGCGCGAGCAGGACCACGTCGCCGTCCTCGAGCCCGGCCTTCACCTCGACGTAGCGGTCGTTCGACGCGCCGAGCGTCACGGGCCGCGCGACGTCGCCGGCCCCCGTGCGCACGTACACCGTCGGCTTCCCGCCGACGATCGTCACGGCGGGGGAGGGGACGAACAGCGCCGACGCCAGCTCCTCGATCAGGATCTCGACGCGCGCCGACATGCCCGGCCGGAGCGTCGCGGGCGGGTTCTCGAGCAACACGTCCGTCGCGTACAGCTTGAGGTCGGGGTTCTGCCAGCGGTTCGCGGAGTTGGGGAGCGTCCCCATCCGGTCCACCTTGCCGGCGAGCGGCTTGTCCGGGAAGGCGTCGACGGTGACCGTCGCGGTGTGGCCGGTCTTCACCTTTGCCAGCGCCGACTCGTGCACGTTGATGCGCACGCCGAGGGCCTTCGGGTCGGGGATCGAGAGGATCGGCTGCCGCTCGCGGATCGTGGCGCCGGGCTGGATCGGCTTGTCCTCGCTCATCCACCCGCCGCGCTCCTCGCTCGACGCGTACACGACGAGGCCCGGGTTCCTCGCCCGGATGGTGCAGGACGCGATCTCGGTCTCGATCCGCTCGAGCTCGCCCTTCTCGAGGCGGAGCTTGTCCTCCTTGCCCTTCACGTCGGCCTGGGCGCTGGCCAGCGACGACGCGGCCTTGCGTTCGACGCGCCCCAGCTCCTCCTTGGCCTCGCGGAGGTCGCTCACCAGCTGCTGCACCTGCTTCTTGAACTCGTACGTCAGGAAGAGCGCGAGGGACGTCTGGGCCTGCTCGAGGGAGACCTCGTTCCGCTTCAGGGCGAGCTTGTCCGCGACGTGCTCGTCCTGCGAGACGTAGCCCTTCGCGAGCAGCTCCTCGGTCCACTTCAGCTTGTCGCGCGCGCGCGCGACCTCCTCGCGGGCGAGGTCGATCTCGCTCTCGCGCTTGCGCCGCTCCTGGAGGCCCTCGCCCTCGAGCGCCTCGTCCTTCGAGAGCGCCGCGTAGTCGAGGGTCTCGAGGCCCGCCGCGTGCGCCTCGAGGCGCGTCGCGATGGCCTCGCCGACGTACTTCTGGAGGTCGATCCGCGCGAACTGCACCTCCAGGGTGGCCTTGCGCAGGTCGCTGTCGTTCTGGTTCTGCTGGATCTTCAGGGCCTCGATGCCCTGGGCGAGGTCGGACTCCGCGCCGGACACCGTCACCACCTGGCGCTGGAGCTTCTCCTCGAGGTTGCTCTTGTCGAGCTCGACGATCACGCGGCCGGCGGCGACGTCCTCGTCGGTGAGGTAGGTGCCCTCGGCCACGACGGCGACGATCTTGGTCTCGCCCTTCACCTGCGACGACACCGTGGTGGGGTTGAGCGACTGCAGGCTGCCGCCCTCGGTGACCGTGATCCGCAGCGGGCCGCGCGCCACGGTCCAGAGCGGCGTCTCCGACGCGGGGTCGACCCGGCCGCGCTGCCAGAGCCAGACGCCGACGGCGCCGCCCACGACGAGGAGGGGGAGGAGGAAGACCCAGGGGCTCTTGCGGCGCGGACCGGCCATCGTGCGCGCACTCTACCCCGCGTCCCCGGCCTCGACCCGGCCGGACGCACGGGCCCGCGGCGCGCCTACCTCGGCGCGACCGGCGCCGCGACCGCGGGCGCGGCCGGGGGGGGCGGCGGGCGCGACGGATCCGCCGCGCCGCCGACGGCGCCCGACGCCTGCGCCGGCACGGG
>JAEUHO010000438.1 GCA_016795345.1 Planctomycetia bacterium
CTCGGGCCGGCGCGTCGCGGTGGTGGGGGGCGGGCCGTCGGGCCTCGCGTGCGCCCACGACCTCGCGTTCCTCGGGCACCGCGTCACCGTGTTCGAGGCGACGGACCAGCTGGGCGGGATGATGCGCCTCGGCATCCCGGAGTACCGCCTGCCGCGCGCGGTGATGGAGCGCGAGATCGACGCGATCCTCGAGCTCGGCGTCGAGGTGCGCACGCGCGCGGGCCTGTCGGCCGAGCGGCCGCTGTCGCGGCTGTTCGAGGAGGGCTTCGAGGCGGTGTTCCTCGCGTCGGGCGCGGGACGGGGCCGCGACCTCGAGGTGGAGGGCAGCGACCTCGACGGCGTCGTGCGCGCCATCGACTTCCTCATCAACGTGAACACGTCGTACCGCGCGACCGTCGGCGACCGCGTGCTCGTGGTCGGCGGCGGCAACGTGGCGCTCGACGTCGCGCGGACGGCCCGCCGCGGGCAGCCGCCGTCGGCGCGCGCGCCCACGGGCCCCGACCGCGCGCTGCCCGGCGCCAACGCGTTCCGCGCCGCGCTGACGGGCATCCAGAAGGAGGTCCACGTCGTCGCGCGGCAGCCGTTCGGCGAGTGGCCGGCCCAGAAGAGCGTCCACGGCCGCGAGGAGGTCGAGGAGGCCAAGCGCGAGGGCGTGATGTTCCACCCGCTCCGCGGCGTGCGGCGGATCCTCGGCGAGGGGGGGCGCGTCGTCGCGGTGGAGCTGGCCGAGGTGGTGTCGCTGCGCGACGACCGCGGGCGGTACGCGCCGGTGTACGGCGCGCACGCCGCCGAGACGATCCCGGTCGACACCGTGTTCCTCGCCGTCGGGCAGGAGCCCGACCTCGACTACCTCGGGCCGACGACGCAGCTCCGCCGCACGAAGGACGGCCTCATCGAGGTGGACCGCGAGACGCTCTCGACCTCGCTCCCGGGCGTGTACGCGGGCGGCGACGCCGCGTTCGGCCCGCGCACGCTGATCGAGGCCGTGGCCGAGGGCAAACGCGCGGCGCGCAGCATGCACCGCCACCTCTGCGGCGACCACCTGCCGCCGTGGGTCGCGACGTTCGCCGAGGTCCACCCGCGCGAGGCCGCGCCCGCCGACGACTACGACCGCCTCCCGCGCGTCGAGCCGTCGTGCGTCGACCTCGCGCGGCGCACGGGCGTCGCCGAGGTCGAGGGCGGCTACGACGAGGCCGAGGCGCGGCGCCAGGCGTCGCGGTGCCTCGCGTGCCACGTGCAGACGATCTACGACGGCGACCTCTGCGTCGCGTGCGGGCGGTGCACCGACGTCTGCCCGCACCACTGCCTGTCGCTCGTGCCGGCGGGCGACGTCGACCCGGCGGGCCTCGCGTCCCTCGCGAAGCCCGACCGCGACCTCGTGATGCTGAAGGACGAGACCCCCTGCATCCGCTGCGGCCTCTGCGCCGAGCGGTGCCCCACGGGAGCCATGCGCATGGAGCGCCTCGACTGGAAGGTCGCCGACGTGGCGGCCCTGGTGGCCCGATGAGCGACGCCGGCACCCCCCCGACCCGTCGGTCGGTGCTCGCCGTCGCGGCGGGTTCGTGCGCCTGCCTCGGCGCCCTCGGGCCGCTGGGCGCGTTCGGCGCGGGCCTCGTGCCGCGGGTGCGGTACGAGCCGCCGCTGCGCCGCAAGGTCGGCCGGCCGTCCGAGGTCGCCGAGGGCCTGACGTTCCGCGCCGACCTCGGCGTGTTCCTCGTGCGGAAGGAGACGTCGTTCCGCGCGCTGTCGGCCGTGTGCACGCACCTCGGGTGCACGGTCTCGCAGGAGGGCGAGGGGTTCCACTGCCCGTGCCACGGCAGCGCGTTCGCGGCCGACGGGCGCAACGTCGCCGGGCCGGCGCCCCGCCCGCTCCCGTGGCGGCCGCTGTCGCTGGCCGCCGACGGCGCGCTCATCGTGGACCTCGGCGCCGAGGTCGGCCCCGAGGCGGTCCTCACCGTGACGGAGGGCGCGTGAGCGACGTCCCGTCCCCCCGCCGGGCCCCGCGCGTCCTGCGCGACTGGCTGCCCGGCACGCCCCGCGAGGCCGCCGACGCCGTCGTCGGCAACCTCCTCCTCCACGCCCTCCCCGCGCACGCCACCAAGGCGGCGCTCTCGTACCGCGCGAGCGGCTGGCTCGGCACGGCCTGCGCGGTCCTGTTCGGCATCACGGGCGTCACCGGCACGATCCTGCTCGTGCTGTACGTCCCGAGCGTCGAGCGCGCGTACGCCTCGGTGAAGGACCTCGAGACGGTGGTGCCGTTCGGCTCCTGGCTGCGCGGCACGCACCGCGCCGCGGCGCACCTCATGGTGGTCGCCGTCGTGCTCCACCTCGTCCGCGTGTTCCTCACGGGCGCGTACAAGCGCGAGGGCCCGCCGGGCGCCGCCCGCCCGCTCAACTGGCTCGTCGGGCTCGCGCTCCTCCTGCTCACGCTCGGCCTCTCCTTCACGGGCTACCTGCTCCCGTGGGACCAGCTCGCGTACTGGGCCGTGCAGGTCGGCACGCGCATCGCCGCGTCCGTCCCGCTGGTCGGCGACGCCACGCGCGAGGCCCTCCTCGGCGGCTCCGTCATCGGCCAGCCGACGCTCGCGCGCTTCTACGCGCTGCACTGCTTCATCCTGCCGTCGCTGACGATGGGGCTGATCTTCTGGCACCTCTGGCGCATCCGGAAGGACGGCGGCCTCGCCGTCTCCGACCGCGTCGCCGCCGATGCGGTCGCCCGCGCGCGCGCGCAGCCGCCGCCCGCCGGCCGCACCTACGCCATCCTCGGCGCCACCAAGGGCGGGACGGTCGCGTCGGTCGCCCCGTCGGCGCTGCTCGCCCCGGAGAGCGTCGCGAGCGTGCCGAACGCCCCGCGCCGCGCCGCCGCGGTCGCCCTCGTCTGCCTCGCGCTCACGTGCGTGTTCGGCCTCGCCGCCGCCGCGCCGCTCGAGCAGGCCGCCGACCCCTCGCGCACGCCGAACCCGGCGAAGGCGCCGTGGTACTTCCTCTGGCTGCAGGAGCTCGTGAGCGACCTCACGTTCAAGGTGGGGGGCTTCGTCGTCGACGGCACGCTGCTCGGCGGCATCGTCGTCCCGGGGCTGCTCGTCGGGTTGCTCGCGGCCTGGCCGTGGCTCGACCGCAGCCCGCGCGAGGCCGCGGGCGTGTGGTTCCACCCGGCGCGCAAGGTGCAGAACCGCGTGTTCCTCGCGGGCCTGCTCGTGATCGCGCTCCTCACCGTCGTCGGCACGTTCTGCCGCGGCCCGTACTGGGGCTTCGTCTGGCCCTGGGACCCCGTCCCCACGACGCCCACGAGGCTCTGATGGCCGCCGCCAACCCCCAACGCCTCGACCGCTGGATCCTGCTGGTCGCGGGCGCGGTCCTCGTCGCCACCACCGTCGCGGCCGTCGTGCGCGACGCCGCCCCGCCGTGGAAGGCGGTCCAGGCCGCCGCGCTCCTCGAGGTCGAGCGCGAGGCCGGCGCCGACGTCGCGGCCCGCCTGCCGCACGGGCTCGCGCAGCTGTACGTCCCCGAGCTGCTCCGCGTGGACCGCTGCGTCACGTGCCACGTCGGCGTCGAGGGCGGCGAGAAGCTAGCGCGCCTCTCGCCGACCGCGCGCTCGCACCCGCGCCCCGAGCTCCTCGCCGCCCACCCGCCCGAGGTCTTCGGCTGCACGCTCTGCCACGGCGGGCAGGGCTTCTCGGTCACGACCGAGGAGGCGCACGGCGACGCCGAGTTCTGGGACGAGCCGCTCCTCGGCAAGGCGCGCGCCCATCGCCACGGCCTCGAGCCCGCGGCGCTGCTCGAGACCGCGTGCAACGCGTGCCACCGGTTCGCCGGCGCCGTCGAGGCGATGCCCCGCATCGCCGAGGCCAAGGCCCTCGTCAAGAAGCACAAGTGCGTCAACTGCCACCGCATCGACGGCCGCGGCGGGGCCACCGGGCCCGACCTCGCCTTCGAGGGCGACCGCTCGCCCGACCACCTCGTGTTCCCGAAGGACTGGACGGGCCCGCGGACCGCGTTCGCCTGGCACGTCGGGCACTTCCTGAACCCGAAGCGGATGGTCCCCAGCACCGAGATGCCGGACTTCGAGCTGACCGAACGCGAGGCCCAGTCGCTCGCGATCCTCGTCACCTCGTGGCGCCGGCTCGCGCTCCCGCCCCGCTGGACGCCCGGCTCGCCCGGCGCGGCCACCCGTCGCTGACCGCCGCCGACCTTCCCGCCCCGGAGCCGCCATGGCCACCATCATCGAGCCCTTCAAGATCAAGGTCGTCGAGCCCATCAAGATGACGACGCGGGCCGAGCGCGAGGCGGCGGTGCGCGCGGCGGGCTTCAACCTCTTCAAGCTCCGCGCCGAGGACGTCCTGATCGACCTCCTCACCGACAGCGGCACGTCGGCCATGAGCACGCACCAGTGGGCGGGCGTCATGGAGGGCGACGACTCCTACGCCGGCAGCCGCTCGTGGTACCGCTTCGAGAAGGTCGTGAAGGACCTCACGGGGCTCCGCCACGTCATCCCGACCCACCAGGGCCGCGCGGCCGAGCGCATCCTCTTCGGCATCCTCTGCAAGCCCGGGATGACCGTCCCGAGCAACACGCACTTCGACACCACGCGCGCCAACATCGAGGTCACCGGCGCCGAGGCCCTCGACCTCCCGTGCGCCGAGGGCAAGCAGCCCGGCCTCCTCGCGCCCTTCAAGGGCAACATGGACGTGGACGCCCTGCGGAAGGTGCTCGCCGAGCGCGGCCGCGCCCGCGTGCCGCTCGTCATGATGACCGTGACCAACAACACCGGCGGCGGCCAGCCCGTCTCCCTCGCGAACCTGCGCGCCGCGCGCGCCGTCTGCGACGAGTTCGGCGTCCCCTTCTACCTCGACGCCTGCCGCTTCGCCGAGAACGCCTGGTTCATCAAGCAGCGCGAGCCGGGCCAGGCCGGCCGCACGCCCACCGAGATCGCGAAGGAGATGTTCTCGCTGGTGGACGGTTGCACGATGTCGGCCAAGAAGGACGGCCTCTCCAACATCGGCGGCTTCCTCTGCACGAACGACGACGCGCTCGCGCAGCAGGAGAAGAACCTTCTCATCCTCACCGAGGGCTTCCCGACGTACGGCGGCCTCGCCGGCCGCGACCTCGAGGCCACCGCCGTCGGCCTCGAGGAGGTCCTCCACGAGGACTACCTCGCCTACCGCCAGGCCTCCATCGCCTACCTCGCCGACCGCCTCGACCGCGCCGGCGTGCCCGTCGTGCGGCCGCCCGGCGGCCACGCGGTGTTCCTCGACGCCGCGGCCTTCCTCCCGCACGTCCCGCGTCACGAGTACCCGGGCCAGTCGCTCGCCGTCGCGCTCTACCTCCACGCCGGCATCCGCTCGTGCGAGATCGGCTCCGTCATGTTCGGCAAGCCGAACCCCGCCGGCGGCCCCGAGGTGCCGTCGCGCCTCGAGCTGGTCCGCCTCGCGATCCCGCGCCGCGTCTACACGCAGAGCCACATCGACTACGTGCTCGAGTCGGTGCTCGAGGTCCACGCGCAGCGCGCGTCGCTCCGCGGCGTCCGCATCGCCGAGGCCTCGCCGCACCTGCGCCACTTCACCGCGCGGTTCGAGCCCCTCACCTGACGCTCCCCCCGCGGGGGACCGCGAGGCCCGCTGCGCGTCCCTCGGCCCCGCGGCCCGCGCGCGGGACCGCGAGGCCCGCCCGCCGCCGACCCCGCCGCCGACGCCTCGACGGCGGATCCCGCGTCGTCAGCGGTCGTCGTCGCGGCCGCGGCCCCGGCGCTCGGTCGCGTCGGGCGGCGGCGCGTTCGCGCCGGAGGGCGGCTTGCGGTAGGCGGCGCCGGCGTCGTGCTCGTACACGAGCAGCCCGCCCGCGTGGCCCGCGCGGACGCACAACGCGAGCGCGACGAGCGACGCCGCGAGCGCGAGCGACCGCAGGGCAAGCGAGGGCTTCGCGGCCTTGACGAGGGCGCCGAGGACCGCGAGGCCCGCCGTCGCGGCGGCCGCCGTGAGGAACGCCTCGGCGGCCTCTTCGTGCGCGTGGATCGCGCGCTCCGGCACGACCTTCTCCACGCGGTCCTCCTCGGCCTCGCCGGTCCGCATCGCGGCGAACGCGCCCCCGGCCATCACGACGGCGAGGCCCGCGCCGACCCACCACGCGGTCGCGGGGAGGGTGCCGCGGCGCTGGCTCCACAGCAGGTAGACGAGGACCATCGGGAGCACCGACGCGATCCCGATCGGGACGTGCACGAGCACGGGGTGGAGCGGCAGACCGTCCATGGCGACCTCCGAGGACACGGCCCGTGACGGGTCGCGACGGTCGCCGCCCGGGCGGGGTCGCGCGCCGGAATCCCGCGTCCCGACCCTGCGACTCATTCTCCGCGTCACGCGAGGAGCTCGAGCTCCTGGAACAGGTGCTTCCGCGTGCCCCACGCCCGCGCCATCGCCTGGAGCGTGCTCCAGCGGGTCACGTGGTTGGGGCTCTCGAGGGCCGGGCACTCGGCGGGGAGCGCCTCGAGCACGTCCTTCCGCACGAGCATCGCCCGCACCTTCCGCGTGCGCACCGAGCCCGCGACCTCGAACGTGAGGCACATGAGGTACCGGCAGCCGGTGACGGGCAGGCCCATGTCGCGGCGCAGGAGCCCGTCGGCGAACTTCTCGCTGATCTCGTTGAGCACGCCGTTCAGGACGAACCACGCGTCGTCCGCGGGCAGGTCGAGGAGGGGGTCGGCCTCGGTGCAGCGGGCGGCGACCTCCTGCACCATCCGCACCGCGGTCTGGTTGAGGAACACCTCGTGGGCGTCCTTCTCGAGGAGGGTGCGCAGCCGAAGCCAGCCGTGCTCGATCGTGTTGAGGCTGACGTTGAGCCGGTCGAGGAACTCGCGCCGCGCCCACTTCCGCCGCGCGCGCCAGCGGCCCCACAGCGCGCCGGCGGCGAGGCCCGCGACCGAGAGCAGGATCTTGGCGCCGTGGTCCTTGAGCGCGGTGCCGACATCGTCGAGGAGACCCATGCGAACCCTCCGATCCGGAGTGTAGCCGTGCGCGCGTGCTCGGCCCCGCTCGGCGCAGTTCCACCCCGCTCGGCGCAGGGCCCGCCCCTGCCGGCCACCGGGCCTCGCGGTCCCACGCAGGAGGGCCGCGTTCCCGGGCCCTTGCTTCGGGCGGCCGCGCGGCGGACACTCGGCGGCCGGCGGAGGGCGCCATGCTCCAGTTGGTCGTCGCGGGGATCCTCTCGGGCATCGTCTGCGGCTTCGCGAACGATCGCGAATGGCTCGACGGCCTGCGGGTGCTCGAGGTCAACGTCGTCGTCCCGCTCGTCTATCTCGCGTTCGTGGGCGGGTTGCTCGTGTTCCGCGGCGCGGGGCGCTCGCCCCCGTTCCTTGCCTGGGCGGCCCTCCTCGTCATCGCGTGGATCGCGGCGGTCCGCGTCGGCTTGGCGGCGCTCGAATGGCTCGAGCCCGACGGCATCCTCCGGGTGGGCCACGGCGACCTCGCACTCGCGGGCGCGGTGGCGGGGCTCGTCGGCGGCGCGCTCCACGCCGCGGCGAACGCGGCCCTCCTCCCCGCCACTCGGACCGCGCGCGCCTTCCTGACCGTCGCCGCGGTCGGCGCCGTCGCGGGGCTCTCCACGGCGATCGACCCGAACCTCTGGCCGCTCTTCATCGTCTGGCAGGGCGCGGTCGCGGGCGCGACCGGCTACGTCGTCGAGAAGGCCTGACGGCCCCCAGGGAGGTCGTCGGCCTTCGCCGCGTCCCTCGCGGCGGAGCGGGCCTCGCGGTCCCGAGACTCGACCGCCCGCGTCCTCCTCCGGTGCGCGATCCACCTCCCGGGACGCAAGGCCCGGCCGGCGCGGTGCGCGGGTCGGGCTGCGGATAGAGTGGGGCGCGGAGGTGGACATGGCCGCCGTGAGGTCCGTCGCGCGCACCGTCGGTCTCGTCGCCGTCGGGTGGCTCGCTTCGGCGGCACCGGTGCGCGCCGCGCGCAACGAGCTCGCGAAGGACGTCGAGGCGTACCTGCGCGCGCCCGCGGCCGCCGAGGGGCCGCTGCTCGACGCGCTTTCGACGGCGTCCTGCCGCAGCCTCGCGGAGGCCATCCAGGCCGTCCCACCGCTGTCGCCGTTGCGCACCGTGAAGCGGCACGACCTCACGTTCGAGAGCCGTGGCGCGACGTGGACGTACTCCCTGCGCCTGCCCTCGGGCTACCAGCCGAACCGCCGGTATCCCGTGCTCGCGCTGCCGGACCACGCGTCCGTGGACGCCCGCGACGGGATCGACTTCTGGGCGTCGGACCCCGCGTTCGACGGCGTGATCCTGTTCCGGCCGGTCATCACGCGCCACCAGGACGACCGCACGCGGTTCCCCGACCCGCAGTTCTTCGCCGTCCACCAGGCGATGGCCGAGGTGATGCGCGACGGGATCGCCCACCTCCGGCTGCACTACGCGGTCGATCCCGACCGCGTCACGATGACGGGGTTGTCGCAGGCGGGCTTCCTGACGTGGTTCTACGCCGTCACGTTCCCCGACGACCTCGCGGCGATCCTGCCGGAGTCCGCGGGGGGCGTCGCGGTGCGCGGCGGGTGCCTGCCGATGGTGGAGAACGTCGCCGGGCTGACGGTGCGGATCCTGCACGCGAAGGGTGACACGGTCTGTCCGTACGCCGATGCCGTCGCGATGCACGACGCCGCGCTCGCCGCCGGCGCGAGCGCGACGCTCGTCACGTACGAAGACGCGGACTGGAGGACCGCCGTGCCGTCGAGCCGCCACCCGGGGCCGCACGACCTGCGCCGCCGACACGTCGCGGAGGTGGTGAAGACGGCCCGGCGCGCGGTCCCGACGTCGTTCCGCCGGCGGCTCCGGTACGCGGTCCAGGGCACCGAGGGCCGCTTCCGCGTGCCGCCGCCCGCCAAGGTCGCCGACGCGTTCACCGTCACGTGCGCCGCGAAGGACGGCCGGCTCACCGCCGACCGGCCCGGCGTCGTCTATCTGGCGTCCGTGGGCGACGTCGTGTTGCCCAAGACGTACCGGCTCTCGAACGGGCTCGAGGCGACGACCGAGGGCGTCCCGTTGCGGATCGGCACGCGATCGGTGTTCCCGACGGAGGACCCGCGGCTCCTGCTCCGCACGCTGAAGCGGACCGGCGACCGGTCGCGCCTCGTCGCGGCCGAGGTCCCGCTCGATCCCTGATCCGCGACCCCCTTCCCGGGACGCAGGGCCCGGCGGCCGGCGCCGGACGCGGGTAGGTTGATGGGGGGCGTGCGCCCCGGAGGTGATCGGTGCGAAGCGGTGCGTGGAGGGCGATGGTGCTCGCGGGGCTGGCCGCGATGGCGCTGCCCGCGCCCGTCGCTCGTGGCGGCGACGGCCCGCGCGAGCCGCTGCCGCTCGCGCAGGACAACGGGCTGGCGCACGCGGCCCTGAGGTTCCTCTGGTGGTTCGAGCCGGACGCGACGGAACGGGCCCTGCTGCGACGCGCCGAGCCGACGGACCTGGTGGCCGCGCTCGATCGGATA
>JAEUHO010000013.1 GCA_016795345.1 Planctomycetia bacterium
AGCGCGCGTTCGTACGCGTCGGCGGCGCCGACGGCGTCCCCGCCGGCCTCGCGCAGGACATCGCCGAGCTCCGACCACGCGACGGCGTTCTCGGGCTGGTCGGCGACCGCCTCGCGCGCCTCCGTCACGAGGTTCGCATCGCGCGTGGCGCGTTGCCGGTCCGCCTCGCGTTCCTCTTCGGCGCGCCTGCGTGCCGCCTGCAGTCGCCACGCCTCCGCGTCGAGGTGGTCCGCGGCCGCGAACGCCGCGGCGACGCGCGCCCACTTCCACGCGGGCCACGCGTCGCGTTCGGCCTGCGCACGGAGCGCGGCGCCGTCGGCGCCCCGCTTCATGGCGGCCGCGAGCAGCGCCGGGAAGCTGGCGGGCTCCGCCTTCGACAGCGCGTCGAGCGTCGTGGCGACGACCTCGTCCGCGCGGCCCGCGAGGGTCCGCAGCTCGAGCTCGGCGCCGGCGGTCATCGGCAGCGCGTGCCCGGCCGCGCGCAGCGCGTCGTGCACCCGGAGGCGGGACGCCGGGTCGGTGAGCTGGCTCACGCGCCCCGCGAGCGTGCCGAGGATCTCCGGTCGCCCGTCGCGCCGGGCGATGGCCCGCGCCGCCGCGATCACCTCGTCCACGCGTTTCGCGGCGATCATCGCGTCGAGCGTCGCCCAGGCGAGCGCCCAGTCCCGATGGAGGTCGAGCCGCAGGACGTCGGCCTCGGGCGACGGCGGGGCCGACCCGGCCAGGGTCGGTGCCCCGTCCGCGGCGCTCGGTCCGCGCTCGCGTGCGGCGGGCTCCACCGACGAGGGGCCGTCGGCGGCGGGACGGCCGACCGTCACCCCGATCGCGAACCCCGCGGCGGCGCCCATGGCGACCGCAGCCGACAGGGACCACCAGCTCACCCGCGCCATCGACGACTCCGGACCCCATGCTACGACGGGTCCCGCGACCCCGACCGAACACCGCACCGGAGGGCCCGGCCATGCGCACGCGCTCCGTCCCCGCCGTCCTCCTCGCCACCGTGGCCGCCGGCGGCCTCCTGGTGTCCGTCGCGTCGATGACGGCCACCGGGCCTTGCGTCCCCCGGGCGTGGGCTGCGCCCCCGGCGTCGGATCCGCGCGAGGGGATGACCGTCGTCGATCACCAGAACCTCGAGCGCAACCTCAGGTGGGTCCTCGCGCGCGAACGCGAGCACGCCGCCCGCGTCGCGAAGGAGGCGACGGTCGCCGCGGCGCGCGTCGGCGTGGTCGCGGACGCGGGCGTGTGGCACCCGAGCGCGCGGGGCGTCGTTGACGCGCTCGAGGCGGCGGGCGTGCCCTGCATCGTGCTCGACCGGACGCTCGTGACGAAGGCCGGCCTCGCGGGCCTCGAGGGGCTCGTCCTGCCCGGCGGGTGGGCGCCCTACCAGGTCGCGACGTGGGGGACCGAGGGCGTCGCGGCGCTGCGCGGCTTCGTCGAGGCCGGCGGCCGCGTGCTCGGCATCTGCGCCGGGGCGTACGCGATGGCGAAGGACGTGCGGTGGGACGGCGCGGTCTTCCCGTATCCGCTGGGGTTCTTCGACGGCACGGCGGACGGGCCGGTCGCGGGGCTCGCCGCGTGGCCGGCGCGCGCGCCCGTGCGGCTCGCGGTGGACGCGCCGGGCAAGGCGCGCGGGCTCGCGCCGTTCGCGACGACCGACGTCTTGTACTACGGCGGCGGGCGGTTCGTGGGGGGGAGCGGCGTCACCGTGCTCGCGCGGTACCCGGACGGGTCGGCGGCGATCGTGGAGCGGCGCGTGGGGAAGGGGCTCGTGGTGCTGTGCGGCGTGCACCTCGAGCGGCCCGCGCCCGCCGCCGGCGGCGACGACGCCGGGCCCCCCGCCCTCGCCGGGCCCGCCCTGGAGGCGTTGCTGCTCGGCCGGCGGTGACCGCGTCGCGCCCGCCGGGGTCCGCGTAGACTTCCGCCCCGTGAGCCCGTCGCCCACCTCCCCGTCGTCCGCCGGCGGGTCGTCCTCCGCCGCGTCCGGCGTCCTGCCCGCGGGCACGCGGCTCGCGCACTACGAGCTGCGGTCGCTGCTCGGCGAGGGCGCCATGGGCAAGGTGTACGCGGCGCACGACACCGCGCTCGACCGGCCCGTCGCCATCAAGGTCGTCCACGCCGAGCTGGCCGACGACCCCGACATCGCCGCGCGGTTCCTCGAGGAGCCGCGCGCAGCCGCGCGCGTCGTCCACGACAACCTCACGCACGTCTACTTCGTCGGCACCACGGACGGCCGGCCGTTCTACGCCATGGAGCTCGTGCCCGGCACGACGCTCGAGCACCTCGTCGCCCGCGACGGCCCGCTCCCGCTCGAACGGGCCGTCGACGCGCTCGTCCAGGCGGCCAAGGGCCTCGGCGCGATCCACGCCGCGGGCCTCGTGCACCGCGACGTGAAGCCCGCGAACCTGCTCGTGACGCCGGACGGCCGCGTGAAGGTCACCGACTTCGGCCTCTCGAAGGCGCTCGGCCCGGCGCCGAGCGGCACCGAGCTCGGCAGCCTCGTCGGCACGCCGGACTACATGAGCCCCGAGCAGTGCCGCGGCGAGCCGGTGGACGCCCGCACCGACGTCTACGCCCTCGGCCTCACGGCGTACGCCGTCCTCGCGGGCGGCAAGCCCTGGACCGGCACGGCGCTCGGCGCGGTCCTCGACCAGCAGATGCACGCGCCGCTGCCGTCCGTCGTCGCGAAGCGGCCCGAGCTGCCGCCCGCGGTCGACGCCGTCCTCGCGCGCCTCACCGCGAAGGACCCCGCGCGCCGCCCCGCGACCATGGCCGAGGTCGTGGCGCTCCTCGAGCGGCTCCGCCCGCGCACGATCCTCCCCGCGCCCGTCGTCGTGCGCGGCGCCGCCCTCGTGCTCGACCTCGTCGTCTTCGCGTTGGTCTCGCTCGGCGGCGTGACGCTGCTCGGGTTCGCGGCGAACGCCGTCGGCCTCGCGGGGGTCCTGCCGGCGCTCGACGGGCTGGTCGCCGCCGCCGCGTTGATCGTCCTGTTCCCCGGGATGGAGCGCCGGTTCGGCGGGTCCACGGGCAAGCTGCTGCTCCACCTCGAGGTCGTCACCGCGGGCGGCGGCCGGCCCGACCTGCCGACGCTCGTCCGGCGCCTCTTCGTGCGATTCCCCTTCTGGCCCACGCTGCTCGTGCCCGAGCCGTGGATGCCCGGCTGGGCCGATCTCGTCGTCAACTTCGGCACGCTCGCGGCCGTCGTGGCGGGCTTCGCCTGCACGTTCTTCCGGGACGGTCGCACGTTGTCCGACCTCCTCACCCGCACCCGCGTCGCGTATCACCTCGAGCGCTGACGGGTCACCCCGAGCGGCGAAGGGGCCCGAGGGCGGCGGCGCCCTCCCTTCCGGGCGGCAGTCCCCCGCGCGGGACGGCGAGGCCCGGGCGCGCGCGGGCCTCGCCGTCCCGCGCCGCCCCCCCCCCGCGGGGAGGGGCCGGTCCGGCGGCGCGGCGCGCGGGGCGGCCC